>NZ_JAOQJN010000005.1:0-228841 GCF_025567085.1 Bovifimicola ammoniilytica
AGTAAATAATGCATATGGACATTTTAAGGAGGTTTAAAATGGAAAAATTGGTTTGCAGTTGTGGCAGCTTTAATTTTATAGAGGAAAAGAAAACATATATTTGTAAAGCATGTGGTAACAGATATAATAAAAAAAGAATGATATATTGTGAAAGTGATGTAGAAATTAATAATGAATATTATTCCAAAAGAGAATGTAAAGGGAGAAAAGTTTATTGTGTAGACAATAATAGAATAGCCATATTAAACAAAAAAGAATATGTAGTAATAAATATGGGAAGAGATAACTTAGTTGAAGCAAACTTTGAAATTACTAACAATGCTGTTGAAGTTATATGCGTATCTAACAGAATAATAGAATTTACCTATAATAAAAAAATAAATATTTACGATTCTGTAACAAAGGAATTATTACGTACTATAAAAAAGGATGTTAAATTTTTTTATACAATAGAAAATGGTATATTGATTTTGGATAATAAAAAATTATGTTTATATGATTTTGATTTTACATCAAGTAAGGTAATATTTGATTTTGGCAATGAATATGGAATGGATATTTATATACAAATAAAAAATGTTAGTACTAATAATGATAAATCAAAGATATGTCTATTTTATACATGTATGCAATCGGATAATCAAATTTGCGGCAGTATATATATTGATAAAACTCTGAGAATAGAAAATAGATGTTGGGAACATCCGTATAAAACTATAATTTGTGATTTTGAAAATAAAAAATATATTGTGGTAGAAAATAATGTATTATTTGAAATGGACGAAAATGAAGATAAAAAGTATATATTAAGTTTACCTAAATTAGAAAGTATTTTAGATGGTGGAATTTCATATCCGGAAATATTTATCGAATATCCCAAAAACATTAAATGTTGTAATGGAAAATATTATTTTATCTTTGACTCAGCATTTTTAGTTGTTGATTCAAAAGATAAAGGCGTTATATATTGTTATATTGATGATAGACATAACCTGATACAGTCTTTTGAAGTGAATAGTGAGGATATGATATTTTTTTCGGTGGGCAATAAATCATATATACTAGAAAAAACTTATGAAGAAATGTATAGTTAATTCAAAAGAATTCGTTTTACATGAATTGTCCTATATGATGATACAGTAATTGATAATTCTGAATTAGAACGATGGTTAGCCTCGGCAGCAATAGGCTACGCAAATGGGAAAAGGATATTTTGTTATCCTTGGATGAATTCAAGTGATATCGAGTACCTAAGGGAACAACTATCTCAGACAGTTAATGTGTTGATAGATGAAGGCTGTATTGTTATTTTCCCTACAACAAAAGAAGAAAATATAAAAAAATTATCTGACAAAAATTGTATTATATATCTGTAGCCGTTAAGTATTTTTATAACGATTCAACCTGATATATGAATATCGATAGAATATATTATTTGGAGGAAATTATCCTATGATTAATGGTATTATTTTTCAGCGTGATGATAATAGAGAATATAAAGGTGTTGAATGGGATAATTGGTATTTGAACAATATTTTTTCAGAATTATTAGAAGATTTTTTTGGTGAAAATATTGAGAAGTCTTGGTATGATTCGAATTATGTTGATGTATGTAATGATTATTCTTTTATTGAAAAATATATAGAATTATCTAAAAGAGAAAATATCAAGTTTCGTATGCTGCTTTGTGAGACAGATAGGTTAAAACCTCGATTAACCAATATTAATTGGAAAACTAAGTTTATTGGATATGATTATGCTTATTTAGGTGGCTCCTATTATTCGGCAGTTTATAATGATATATATTCAAAAAGAATTCAGCAGTTTTTATATTTTAAGTTAAATTGCAATGGATTGTTTGAGCATATTGAAAACCTCAATGAATTTATAAGATTACGAGAGGATATGATAAGTCAAGATAATAATATGATTTTAGAACAAGGTGATTTCACAATTTATAAACTATATGAAATAAATTTATAAATAAGACGGAAACAGAGATGAAATTTAGACCAGCTATGCAATTAGAACATTGGCTGGTCTGCTATATTATAACCCAAAAGAGTTTATGGCAAAGGTAGTCGTAAGATAATTGATGATTTGCCAGAAACTACTATCGGAAAAGGTGTTGCTAGAAACTTTGAATCAACAGGTGATTTTGAACAGACAATTAAGGATTTTGATGCTCTCAATCCTACCGATGTGAAAGAAATTCAAACACAATATGGACCAGGAAAAGTCGGTAAGTTGAGTGATGGAACAACAGTTGTTGCTCGTCCAGGTAGTACAACAGGAGGAGCGACTCTTGAAATAAGGGTGTACAATAGGAAAGTGTATAAAATTTGATATTAGGAGAGATAAAAGATATGGAAAAATGGAAAGAAGTATTTATTGGGACAATTCCAAAAGCAGTTTACCAAGTGCAACTAATAAATGGTGAGAAACAAGGATTAACTATAAAACTGTTAAGTAGTCAAACATGCGTAATGATTAATTTTGGTATGGTTCAAGCAGTACGTATGCTAGATGAAGGAATTGTGCAAAGTAACCTTTATTCTGAAAATGAAATACGGAAATATAAGGATAATGATTTTCAGAATATAATTTATGAAGTACAAGATGGTAAATTTTTAGAGCAAATAAATCAAATTTCTGATGGTTATGGAGAGGCTTTAAATTTAAAACATTATGTAGTGATTACTCAGAATTACAATATTGATATTGCAACTGAATGGGAACCAACAATAGAAATTTTAAAGATGTAATAATTCGGGACATTTTTCTTGACGATTCCAAACACCCATGTTACAAGCGGCATTCAGTAATCCACATAAGTTATGTGTTGTATTAATAATCCCATAACTCATATTTGTACTGGTAGAAGTAAAAATTGTTCCTGCAATAGTAACAAACCATTCACAGTTTAGATTGATTTGGAATAGTGTATAATCCCATCTTTGACAGTTGATTTTGTCAAATCACTTGGAATAACGAAACTAAATATATCAATAGCAGGCAGTGGTCATTTTGATTCTGCAAGTATTATTGATGAAAGTAATGATGTAGAGATAAAAAATAAGGAATTAGTCTGGCTTACAGAAGAAAATTGTTCAGAATATTATATCGCTCCCAATATAAATATTGAATAATTTAATGAGTCAAATAATGCAATTGTATATTGTTATTATAAAGATATGAATAACTATGAAATAGGAGAAACATATGGATAAAACCGGTGAACTTAGGTACAAGATAGAACAAATTAAATATGACATAGGTACAAAGGAAATGGAGTTAGCAGGACTAAAGAAAATGCTAAGAGATTACAAGGAACATATCGTTATCAATATTGGTATTTTGCTTGTAATTCTCTTGTTTTATAGCATTACTATATGGGGCAATTATGATAATGTGATATCAAAGGCTTTTATAATGGTATTAAAGCCACTTTACTATGCATTTGCAATTGTATATATTGTTAAATTTATCATAAAGCCAATATATGAAATGTATATAAACAGTAATTTAGAAACAGCAAGAAGGACGGCTATTAAGAAAGGTGTAGATTCTGTAAGTATTAAAAGGGAAATGTGCGAAAAAGAACTTTTGATATTGAAAATGCGACTTCGGGAAGCTGAAGAAGAACTGGCAAAAGAAGTTAAGTTATAAAGAAACAGGGAACTTGAAAGTTATATCACAATCAAGTTCCCTGCTTGTTTTATTTTCTATGAAAGTGTGAGTTATAGGACAAAACATGTTATACAAAGCAATGTAAATGTAGTGTAGAATATTACTAAATAATATTATTCGCTTTTATATAACATATAAACTTTAATAAAATATCAATAAAGATTTTAGTCGAGCTTAAGTTTGCCCTCTGCCTCTAATTGCTTACGAATATTTTGCATTTTCATATCAGTTTCGTAGATAACATTTGCACAATTTGTAAGTTGAGAGACCACATCCTCTACATCGTCCTGACTTTTCTTGTAATGAATCTGGTGTTCGAGGCTTGCCCAGAAATTCATAGCAATTGTTCGAATCTGAACCTCAACCTTCATCATCTGCTTGCCGGTTGATAAGAAAATTGGAACTTCGACCACAAGATGCAGACTGCGATAGCCATTTGGTTTAGGATTCTTGATGTAATCCTTTCGCTGGATTAAAGTAATATCGTCCTGTGCAATAAGCATATCTGCCACCGTATAAATGTCATCAATAAATGGGCAGATTACTCGGATACCTGCTACATCATGAAGATTATACAGAATACTGTCTAGTGTTACAGGAAAGCCTCTTCGTATTAATTTTTCGTAAATGCTCATTGGTTTTTTAATTCTTGCTTTAATATTATCAATAGGATTACGTTCGGTTGTATTCTGAAATTCATCATTTAACACCTCGAGTTTTGTGCGTACCTCACGAATTGCACAACCATACCAGCACATTATTTCTTTGAATTTTTCAGCCTGCTTAATGGCTAATTCTCCTTTTTTACTGTTAAGCATTTCTACGAAAAATTCTTCATCTAAATTTTCCTCCATAGTAAAAACCGTACCTTTCATTATATTAATAGGATTCAGGCTGAAATGCCTGAATTGATATTAAACAGATTGACCCTTATGCAATCTGCTAATTAGTTGCAAAATATAATTATAAATATATTACAAATACTTTTCTAGAATCTTTGCTCTCTGCCTCCAAGTATGGAAATTACTTGTTATATTGTAGGCATTCTGTGACATAGAAATCATTTTATCGGGATTAGACAGTAATATATGCGTGATTTCCGGTAAATCATCAATCTTTGATAAGTCATAGAAAGCAATAGCATTTTTATTGTCAAAAATTTCGTGCAGATATTTACTGCCATCACTAAGATTAACAGCACCATTCATTGCAGCATTGAAAATGCGGTCATGTGCTCCATCCTTAAACCATGGCATCACATTTAGCGAAATTTTTGAAGTCGCAAGCTTCCTAAGGCACGTAAGCGAATTAACACCGCCATGCATTATCAGATTTTCAGGATGCTTATACGTCTGCATATCCAGACCATTACCAAAGGCATCTACCTTAAAACCATTATCAACTAATGTTTTGACGACTTTGCCACGCATATAGAAACGAATATATAAATCTATAAATATCATATTTGCCATACAGGTATTAAGGTCACTATCCGAAATATCTTCAATTTCTGCTACAAGATGTTGTTCAAAAGCTTCGGCAATATCAAGATAAGGGTGAGCTATCAAATCATCAATAATATTTTTGTAGAATACGGAATAATCCTCTCCGAGTCTATTGATTTGTGGTTCAAAATCAGATGGAGGAGTATAATTTCCCGTAAAAATAATATCTATATTGCGATTACTTAGAAAATTATCATAATCAATAAATTTATTAAATGCAATATCGGTATTGGCATTAATATTAATATCGGCATAAGAGGTTCCGGCAAGTGGAAGAAATGGACCTAATTCAATATTACCATAAAATCTTTTCATATATTGCAGATGCTTTTTATCAATACAAAACTGCATATAATTCTTAGGTAATCTGCAATAATTTTTATAATAATAAAAAGGGTGGTCCACAACTATATTCAAACAACGAATTTTATAATCATCAAAAAATAAATGATTTTCAGAATAAAATATTGTTTCGCCACTCAGACCAATAAAGTTAAAAGTAATTATTGTCGCTTCGCCTTTATGACAGAAGTTAATAAGTTTATTAAAACTGTTAAATTGGTCTTCCATATCAAATATAAATGTCTGATATCCCATTTCTTCAAATGCATTGGCTAACTGGATAGAGAAAAAACCTAAGGTTTCAACTCCACCCTTGAATAAAATGATTTTCTTCTTCATAGTAATCTCCATTCTGCATATATTAAATCCGCAGAATTGCGAGTAAGATTTAAGAGTTTGATTTCAAATAAAAATTATTCAAATTTAATATTTTTCTCGGCCCATATTTTTAATGCATTAGCATTATTAGAAATCTTTTCTAATGAGTCAAGAATATTTTTGAATTCTTCTATTTCAGAACTGTCAATTGTTCCGTCCTCTGATATTGCAATAAGAGAAACTCTTATACTGTCAATATCTTTTATAGAACCTAATACTTTTAATGATAATCGGTCAAAATCATCGATTATTACTTTTGAAATTGTATGCTGACCAATTGGACATTGCTCAGCGCAATGCGAATTGCAAAGTTCAGGTGCATTATATTGTTTTGACATAGCTAAAACTTCTTCAGGATAAGGAACAATATTTCCTAATTCGATGTTTGCAAGTCGTGTTCTGTCGATGTTAAGTATTTCAGAAGCTTTTTCACGACTGGAAAATGCCTCGTTCTGTTTAGCGGCTTCATATCTTGCGATACAATACATATTGTCGGCTGCTTTGGTTGCTTTCTTTCCCATTTATTCCTCCATATTAATGAACTACTACTATGCTTCACATAAATATGACTATCTTATAATTTATGCTTATCTATAGTCATAGAATTCATATTTTAGTTCTCAGTATTCTTTATTATGTATTCTTCATAACGCTTCTGTGATGCAAGCATTTCCTCGGACATATTAGAATTAAGAATACGTTCGGTTTTCTCTTCATCTATTGAATTAAATGCGGCTAATGCATCAGCTAAATCGTCTAAACTAAAAAGATTTTCCATAAGATACCTCCATTCTACATACAAAAGCACATAACTATAAAATGTGTGATGTCTGATGCACACATTTTATAGTTTGTTCACAAATGATTTCTATTTATATTATACTTCATTTTGTAGGATAAGTAAAAGAGAAAATAATATACTTTTAAATTTTTCAAAGAACTTTAAAATATATTATTTTCTCTTCGGAATGCGGGTTGAGATATAGGGGTTAATTGTCCTCTTTATTAAGAACTCCGCGCGGAATTATTCTGGCGAGATATACAATAGGAGTATCTGCAAGACTTGTTACGATAAATATAACATAGCTTGAGATAACAATATTTATTAATGTTTTGAAAGAATGTACTCCAAGGAACGCACCAAATGTAAATAACAGGTTATTTAGAAATTGTGAAACGAGTGTCGAACCGTTATTTCTTACCCAGAGATATCTTTTTTGATCTCCACATTTCTTAGTAGTAAAATTCCACCATTTATGATAAGCCCATACATCAAATTTCTGGACGATTGCATATACCAAAAGACTTACAAGCATAAGTCGTGGTGTGTTTGAAAATATATTTTTTATAGATGGATATGCCCAGTCAGAAGCTGCAGGTTTATACCACATCCACGAATATGTGAGGAAAATCATTGTAAGTGAAGTTATAATACCTATATTAACAGCTCTTTTTGAAGTTTCTTTACCATATAATTCGCTAAGAATATCAGTTACTAAAAACGTTGCGGCAAATAGGATATTTCCGAGAGTCATTTCCATGCCAAAAGCTTTTACCATAACCAGAACCTCAATATTGGCTGTTATTGTGGCAAATGTTGTAAAAGCCATAAGGCCCTGTTTTCCAAAAAGATAGAGCCATAATAATACGGAACCATAGATTCCAATTATACTTAAGATTAATAATAATTCATTAGTCATTTTTATAGTTATCCTTTCAAAGTCAGTTTCATCCAACACCAAAATCAGTATTGTTGAGTAAAATATCTACACGATTGTTGTTGATATATAGTGGATAAACATTTTCTATAAAATTTTTGATGACACGTGGATCGGGATGTATAGGCATACCATTGTCTACCATAATATTTACGCATACTCTTTCAAAATATTTAAGTCCTGTTTCTATATCATTAATCATACTTTCAGAAGTCTGACCTGGAATACCTTGTAACAAACATACTTCATCAAAGTATTTTGCAATTTCTGCAGGAGAATCGGTATCAATTCCCTTAACCAGATAGGACTCTCTGAATAAGGAATCAAAAGTTTCAACACCTATTTTAATTTTTGCTTTGATACCGTTGGTGTCAAAAAGTCTGCGTAAATCCTCAACACTATCCTTATGCATATAATGACATTCAAAATGTATTTCGGAAATATTTTTTTCCTTACATTTTGTGATAATATAATTCATAGTCTTTGTATCTAAATCTACAAAACTGCCAGAGTTAATAACTTCAAGTTTTGCGTAGATGCCGGATACTCTGTCAAGCACCTCTTTATTGAGGATAAAATTTTGTTCTTCATCAGGGCAGCGATCTAAATGATAATTACAGAATCGGCATTTTAGCCATTTACATCCATTGCCACGAAGCAGAGTGATTTCGCGGGGATTTTTCTCTGTGATTATTGAATAACGTTCTAATGAAGAGTTATCTGTATTCGCCATTGTTTTTGCCTTTCAGATTAAAAATACTCCTACAAAACTGTAGGAGTATATAGTCAAAATTTACATATAAAAATATAATAGTCCCTAGTTTTGTTTACAGACAGGATGGTTACGAACTGTCTTATTAAATTGTAAAAAATTATCCATATTATAAATATACATTATATATTTATAAAGTACATAGGATAATATATGACATAGACAAGTAAATATTAATTATATTCGAAGGTATAATTAAATACCAGGACGTGAATATATCTACAACGAGAGATATTGTAGTCTATGACTTTTAAGTTGTCAAGCAGTAGTTTTCTGCCTTGAAAGCCAGGTATCAAATCTGTCTTTAATAATTTCAAACTGTGCAGGACCTATATCAAGAATAAATTTATGAAAATCTTTTATGTTAAATTTGTCGCCTAACTCTGACTCGGCAGTTTCTTTCATATCAGTAAATTCTAGATAACCAATATAGTATGCAAGATATACAGCCGGATCTTCGACAAGTGTTTCAAAAATTTCATCTCCAACAGATTCATCATATCCGATTGAGGTTATGAAATCTTTAGTCTCCTGTCTGCTCCAGCCATCATAATGAATGCCGATATCTGCAAGACAGTAAACATCATATGACAGGCATTGCATAGCCTTATTGAACTTAATGGTATCCTTATCCTGACCAGAATAATTGAAACTGTATAACTCAGCATAAAGTCCCCAGCCTTCAATATAACCGGTGTATCTTAAGAGATTTCTTATAAGATCAGGATTAGTATTCTGGAAATATGTTGTCTGATACATATGTCCCGGAAATCCCTCATGCGCAAGTACAGGATATAAATCCATATCTTTATAAGTTTCATTCCTGTTAATATAGATATTATTCTTAGATGTATTATCTATATGTGGAATGTAGTAATAAGCAGGATTCTCATATTTCTCAATGTCCTTTGGTACATCAGATACAGTATAATTTGTGTCGTAGCCTTCTGGAAAATCAGCAGTAATTTTGTCAAGTAAGTGTTTTAGAATTGTATCAGGCTCAGATGTATCAAAAGAGTATTTATCCATCTTATCATATAAATCAGCATCTTTATAAGAAAGTACCATAATGGAATTAAGATCTTTCTTTAGTTTCTTATTAAGCATATTCTTGATTTCTGAAACGGTCTTATCAGAAGATGTGATGTCTCTTACAAGAAGTTCATAATATTTCTTACCATTTTCATAATTGCATAAACCACCCTCATTTTTGCATTTACCCTTTAATGAGGATAAAGAGGAAATCATCTTCTGATAGGCAGGTAATATTGAATTTTTAACTATATCGGTGTTCTCTTTAATATAGTTATCCTTTTCGGATGATTCAATGTCAGATAATTTGTTAATCTTATCGTTAAAAGTTGTAATTAGAAAATGATTATCAGTATTACTGATAAATTCGTTACAGGAATCAATAAGGGAATCAATCCAGAAATCAGGAATTCCCATACCTTTTTCAGCCTTTTCACTTTCATAAGACATAACACTGTCATAATAATCAGGTATAAGTTTAATTAACTCAATATAATCTTTAACATCAGACTTTGCATTAAATTCAAATTCTCCAAGGAATGATGGAAGAGAAGTCTGTATACCTGACATTGGGGAGAGGTAATCTTCATAAAGATAAAAATCACTGAAATTAAGCGTATCTTCTAAATCGGTTTTTAAAATATCATATGTAAGTTTCTGGTTATCAGTTAAATAGTCATAATTAAAATCAACAAGTTCATCAAGATATTTTTGAACTTTTTCATTATCTTCATCAAAGGATTCCTTAGATGCATCGCCAAGAGTATATGGACAGTTCTTAAAGCCATAATCTTCGGGATATGAGAAGTATGAATGAACAGATAGCGAGCTTTCAGATACAATTTCCTTAAATAAATCTGAAGTAAATGTGTCGAATTTCTTCTGTTCAGCGGTTGCTTCCTCAGAATCATTTGCATCAGCTTCATTATCCTTATCTGAAGTAGTAATCTCTGAATCGTTAGAATCAGGTTTGCTGTTGATGGTAACGCTTCTACAAGATGTACATACTAATACAATAAGTAAAAGTACTGTTAGAAATTTTTGATAAAATTTTTTCATAAACCCTCCATTTAATATTAATAAATATAATATCGTAATTAATAGTTGTATTAGAGATTATAAAACGGCTTAATAAAAAAAGCAAATAATTATATTGACAATTAGAAAAAGATGATATATCATTTATAACACACAAATCAAAATGTTGCAACACAAAAATAAAATATTACAAATAGTCATTAACTAAATAATTAACTAATAAGTTAAACTAAGGAGTGTGAAGATATAGTGAGGATAGATAAAACAGAGAAATTAAAGATGAAAGGGCTAAATAGAGATAATCAAAGTACAAATATATTAGAGGTGAAAAATAAAGGGATAAAAATTAAGAAAACATATTTAAAAAATGTTGTTAGTGTTTTCGGGGTAATGGTTATTCTGTTAGTTGTGTTACTGTTGGGTGAAGATAAAACATATGGATATGCAGACACTAATTTGTATAAGGAGACATTAGAATTTGATTCAAATGGTAATCTTAGAATGACAACGCATGATAAGAAAGCTACATCTGCCATAATATACAGGACGATAGGCTGGGTTATAAAGAGGTATGATATGCCTATTAATGCAAGGGGGCAGCAGTATGCAATAATTCCTGTTAGTAATAATGTGGAATATAGAGATGATCCTAATAATCCTGCATATATGTATTGTTATTATACAGGGACTAAGGATACTATTGAAAAAGTTATAGATAGTGTTTCAAAAGAGTGGAAGAATCAGTTATTCAAATATGGAGACCATGTGTATATTGATGAAATTATGACTGTTGTAGAAAGGGGAAATGTTCTTGGTGGGTTTAATGCTGATGGGAGGAGCTTCTGGGGTGAAGTATATTTCGATTATGAAGGAATTTCTCAGGCTAGACCATGGGCATCAAAAGAGAGTCTAAAGACACATTATGATAAAAAGGTATATTTCCCTTCGCAGGTAAAGGAGAAGTATTTCAGAAAAACAGAGATGAAAATAGGTGAGGTTACGAACAAGAAAGATACAGAATGTAAAATGGATATTGGTGAAGGTAGTAAGTTTGCAAGCAGATATGATATAGAAAAAGCAGTTCCAACCGGCGAATCACTTTATGTTGATGGGAAAGCAGACAGTTATTTTTATAATATGGTTTTCTCGAAAAATATAATTTCGGTTTCTATTCCACTTAAATTTGTAATTACCTATACATTAAAGTGGAAAGATTATAGTGGAACACTTAGAAGTGAGAAAAAAGAGATTATACAATGGTATTATGTTAATAGGAGTGCATCATACTATATGGTAGAAGAGTGCAAGGTGCAATATCTTTCTGGTGCTCATGTAACGGGATATGCATTTGAAAAAGGAGAAATTGATATACCGGTTAATGGATTAACACCTAAAATGGTACAGGTGCATATGAATGACTATGATTATCACATGGAATTTCCTAAGTATAATGATGTGTATTATATTGACGGCGGAATAATAAGTCAATTAGAGATAAATGGTGTAAAGCCATCAATTCCGGATATAAACCGACATGCACTTGCTAATTCCAAAATAGGAGATATAAAAGTAAGAAACGATTATTTAGAGATTAATAAAATATGTTTTCTGGACAATAAATGGTCAAATAATAATGCAAAACAACCCTATATGGGAAAATTAGAAGATAAGACAGAGGTGTATGCGACAGGTTATTTAATTCCGCATACGAAGCAGAACAGACCGAGTCAGCCGACTTCGGGCTACTTTGTATATAAAGAATTTGGAACAACTAATAATACAAGGGTTGCAGCAAAAGATATAAAAAGTGTAAGTATACATACGCCGGTATATATAGATGGAAAAGTATTGAATACTACTAACGTTTATGATGCTAAAGATAATAGTTTATTAGTGGATAAAAATAATAAAGATAATAAGGCATTATATATTAATAATGAAATAAATAGTGAAGCAGATACACAGGAAAATATAATAATAAAGGGTAAAGAGTTTGAAGTTATGCCTATAACAACAGGTGAACACCAAAATTATCAGGGATATGGCAATCAGGATTACAATAGGTATATAGACAAAATAGAGATAAAGTTTGATGAAGATATAGAGATAAAAGAGGCGGATTGTGAAGAAACTAAATTATTATCTAAAGGTGAATGGATTGAATGGAAAGAGAAAAATAAGTATGTGACTAATACAGATAAGAACGAAATTAATATGGATATAAGAGCATATGCAAAGAATCATATAAGTGTTGGTAATGCATTGAATTATCTGGAAGAAAGAGCAAATAAAAATAGACAGAATTATGTAGCATATAATTCTGTTAAATGCAAAATTAAAGATAAAGATGATAATGAAGATAAAGAACCAACTGTTGAACACAGGGTTGTGGGAACACATTAAGAAAAGAATATTGACAATATGGTATATATGCGAATACAAAACCTTGCAAAATTCGTAATTTAAAGGTATTATTAAAGATAGTGATTTTATAAGAAAGATGCGGGAATTAAGTTGCCCGGCTTAAGATTAGAAATATGAATGTTATAAAAGGAGACATATTATGTGTAAAGATTGCAAGAATAAACCTTATTATTTAACAACTGCCATAGCATATACATCAGGTAAGCCACATATTGGAAATACTTATGAAATTGTACTTGCTGACAGTATTGCAAGATTCAAGAGAGAAGAAGGATACGATGTAAGATTCCAGACAGGAACCGATGAACATGGTCAGAAAGTTGAGCTTAAGGCTGAAGAAATGGGAGTTACTCCTAAGGAATTTGTAGATGGAGTATCTACTGAGATTAAGAGAATCTGGGACTTGATGAATACATCATATGATAAATTCATCAGAACTACAGATGATTACCATGAGAAACAGGTTCAGAAAATATTTAAGAAATTATATGACCAGGGAGATATTTATAAAGGTTTCTATGAGGGAATGTATTGTACGCCTTGTGAATCATTTTTTACTGCATCACAGTTAGTAGATGGAAAATGTCCTGATTGTGGAAGAGAGTGTCAGCCTGCTAAAGAAGAGGCATATTTCCTTAAATTATCAAAATATACAGACAGATTAATTGAACATATAAATAATCATCCTGAATTTATTCAACCACCATCAAGAAAAAATGAGATGATGAATAACTTTATCCTTGCAGGATTACAGGATCTTTGTGTATCAAGAACTTCGTTCAAATGGGGAATTCCTGTATCATTTGATGATAAACACATTGTATATGTATGGCTTGATGCATTATCAAACTATATCACAGGACTTGGCTATGATGTAGATGGTAATAGTGATGAGAAATTTAGTAAATATTGGCCAGCAGATTTACACCTTATTGGTAAAGATATTTTAAGATTCCATACAATTTATTGGCCTATTATGTTAATGGCATTAGATCTGCCACTTCCAAAACAGATTTTTGGACATCCTTGGTTATTACAGAATGATGGTAAGATGAGTAAGTCAAAGGGAAATGTTATCTATGCAGATGACCTTGTAGATTTATTTGGTGTTGATGCTGTAAGATATTTTGTTCTTCATGAGATGCCATTTGAAAGTGATGGTATTATTTCATGGGAATTAGTAGTAGAACGTCTTAATTCCGAATTAGCTAATACACTTGGTAATCTTGTTAACAGAACAATATCTATGTCTAATAAATATTTTGGTGGTGTTGTTACTGATAAAGGTGTCAATACAGAAGAATGTGATGCTGACCTTAAGAGAGTAGTACTTGAGACACCTGGTAAAGTTATCGCTAAAATGGATGAGTTAAGAGTTGCAGATGCAATTACAGAAATATTTACATTATTCAAGAGATGTAATAAGTATATTGACGAAACAATGCCATGGGCACTTGCTAAAGATGAGAGTCAGTCAGACAGACTTTCAACTGTATTATATAATCTTGTTGAGAGTATCTCTGTTGGGGCTAGTTTACTTGAATCATTTATGCCTGAGACATCTGGAAAGGTACTTAAGCAGTTAAATGCTGCTAAACGTACGCTTGACGATATGAATGAATTTGGTAAATATGTATCGGGTAATAAAGTAACTGACACACCTGAGATTTTATTTGCAAGACTTGACATAAATGAAGTATTAGAAAAAGTGGAGGCTTTAAAAGCAGCACAGCAGGGACCAAAATATCCTGAAGTTGAAGCTAAGGAAGAAATTACTGTTGACGATTTTGATAAGATCCAGATCAGAGTTGGCGAAGTCCTTAAATGTGAAAAAGTTAAAAAGGCAAAGAAACTATTAGTTTCTCAGATCAGAGTTGGAAATGAAGTAAGACAGATTGTTTCAGGAATTTCATTACATTATACACCTGAAGAAATGGTGGGAAAGAAAGTTGCAGTTATAACTAACTTAAAGCCTGCTAAGTTATGTGGATTAATATCAGAGGGTATGATTCTGGCAGCAAGTGATGATGATGGAAACCTCTCGGTATTAACAGTAGATAAAGACATAATTAGCGGATCGGAGATTTGCTAAAATGATATTTGATACACATGCACATTATGATGATGAAGCATTTGATACTGATAGAGATGAATTGCTCACAAGTATGAATGAGAATGGCATATGCAATATCGTAAACGTGGGTGCATCTATGGACTCGACAAAAGCATCTGTAGAGTTATCGAAGAAATATGATTTTATGTATACTTCTGTAGGAGTTCACCCAAATGAAACGGGTGAACTCACAGAAAATGATATGTACACACTAAGAAAATTATCCGAGGATAAAAAAGTAGTTGCCATAGGTGAAATAGGATTAGATTATCATTTTTTAGAACCAGACAAAGATATTCAAAAGAAGTGGTTTAGAAAGCAGCTGGATGTTGCGGCAGAAACAGGACTTCCGGTTATAATTCATAGTCGTGATGCAGCAAGTGATACAATGTCGATACTGAAAGAATATCAGGGTAAATTATCAGGCGGCGTAATTCATTGCTATTCTTATAGCCTTGAAATGGCGAAAGAATATATAAAAATGGGATATTATATCGGTATTGGCGGTGTAGTAACATTTAAGAATGCGAAAAAACTCATTGAGGTAGCAGAAAATATAGCACTAGAGAATATAGTGTTAGAAACGGATTGTCCATATTTATCACCTGAACCAAATCGAGGTAAGAGAAACGATTCAATTAATTTACATTATGTCGTAAAGAAAATATCTGAATTAAGAGGTATTTCAGAAGAAGAAATAATAGAGCAGACATATAAAAATGCAATTGATTTATATAAATTGAATTAATTAAAGTAGAATAGATAAATTGCATTGAAACGGAGGGCTATATGGCTACATTAGGCATACCTAAGAATACGATTGAAATATTGCAGAAGTACAATTTTACATTTCAGAAGAAATTTGGACAAAACTTTTTGATTGATACAAGAGTTCTTGAGAGAATCATAGCACAGGCTGAGATTACGAAAGATGATATGGTGTTAGAGATTGGTCCGGGAATTGGTACAATGACACAGTATTTATGTGAAAATGCAAGGGAAGTCGTAGCTGTTGAAATAGATAATTCGCTTATTCCTATCTTAGAGGATACATTAAGTGAATATAATAATGTAACAGTTATTAATGATGATATTTTAAAAGTGGATATTAATAAACTGGTAGAAGAACACAATGCAGGAAAGCCTATAAAAGTCGTTGCAAATCTTCCGTATTACATTACAACTCCGATAATAATGGGACTTTTTGAGAAAAAAGTGAATGTGGACAGTATAACAGTAATGGTTCAAAAAGAGGTCGCAGATAGAATGAAATCAGGTCCCGGAAGCAAGGATTATGGTGCGTTGTCGTTAGCAGTCCAGTATTATTCAAAGCCTGAGATAGTTGCAAATGTACCGCCTAACTGTTTTATGCCAAGACCTAATGTAAGTTCAGCAGTCATAAGGCTTAAATTGTATGACGAAATGGCAGTTAAAGTAGAGAACGAAAACTTGTTATTCCGACTTATAAGGGCATCATTTAATCAAAGAAGAAAAACATTGGTAAATGGAATTAAGAATTCGGGGGAACTTAATTATACAAAAGAGCAGGTTGTCGAAGCACTTGCTAAAATGGGACTTAATGAGAATATAAGAGGTGAAGCATTAACACTAGAACAATTTGGTGAATTATCTGATATTCTAAATGAAATGTAGTATGAGTGGCAATTATATATAAGCATGATGTATTAAAAAGTTCCTGCCAATAAATAATTGTCATATTTCTTATTTGCTCAGCATACATTAAGTAAGAAAGCAAATAAAAGAAAAGGAATACACAGTACACAAATTTAGGCGTGTACATAAGGGTAAAAGCTTTAGAATGGAGGAAAAATGGGAGATTATAAAAGGCTGATTTCATATATATATTCATATGAAAGAGGAACAAAAAGTAAAAATGCGGGGTTTGCGAAAATTGAATCCAGAAATGGAATATGTAAAGTCAATATATCTCTAAGAATTGCCGATGAACTTATGAATGAAGCAGAAGACAATATGTTAGAGGTATTTTTCTTTTATAGAGATAATGGTGAAGTTAAGAAAGTGTTCTTAGAACGAATCAGGATTGTTAATGGATGCAGTATGATAAAAATGCGAATGAATTCTGATAATATTGGAAATGTAGGAATAGCAATAGACAGAATTACAGGTATTTTCATCTGTACGAGAGCATTTTTAAAGGGAGTACATAATTTAAACATTGTATATGCATCAGAGTGGGACGATATTCCGATAGAAGTGAATAAATTCAAGGAAAAGAGCAATGACGATATTAATATACAGAATAGTACAGAGGCAGAATTGAAAATTGCAGAGGGACCATTAGATAGTGATACATATGATATTAAAGGCGAGGCGTTGGAGAATAACATAAATTTATATCGAAATGCAGCTGTAGAAACTGATGCAGAGTCACAGTTAGTATCTGTGTTAAATAGTAATTCGGGAACAGAGATAGAACCTGAAGTTAAAGGGGAAATAAAAAGTGAAATAAAAAGTGAAATGGAAACTAATGCAGAGCCGGAGCCTGAGATAGAAAATGACACAAAAAGTGAAATAGAAACTAATGAAGAGCCGGGAACAGAGATAGAACCTGAAACAGATTTTGCAGATGATAGAAAAAAATGTAATAATAAATTAGCAGATATGCTAAAGGAAGAGCAGAAAAATGACGAAATAGATGATACAGGGAATGCTGATTCGGTTGCAGGCGACTATTTTAGAATGTTATGTAATTGTTATCCTAAGATAAGAGTTAATGAGATAAATGGCGAATGTATAAAGATTACGCCACATGATATATCATATCTTCCGAAGAAATATTGGCATTTATGTAATAATAGCTTTTTGCTTCATGGTTTTTATAATTATAAATATTTATTGCTATGTGAAAAAAAGATGGATTCAGGGAAGAAATATCTTGTTGGAGTTCCGGGAATGTTTCATCAAAAGGAACAGGTAATAGCAAGAATGTTTGGTTTTACGGAATTCGAATGTAATAATGCAACGAACCGATATGGAAATAAAGCTATGAAATTTGGATACTGGTGTATGTATTTATAAATTGTTACAGTAAAAAGAATAAAGAGGAAAGGACGCCTAAGACATTCTCTATTGTGTCAGTGGCTATATTGTCTTTTGACAATATATGGGATAAGAGTATGAAGTTTATAGTTATGGATAAACTTAGAAAAGGAATGAGACTGGCAAGACCGGTATATAACAGAGATGGAGTGCTATTATATGACATTAATACTAAGTTAGATAAGCAGGGGGTTAACAGTATAAAGAATTTCGGATTATTAGGCGTGTACATATTAGAGCCTACAGAACCTGCACAGGAAATGTCTGAGGAAGACAGAGAATTCGAGAAATTCCAGACAGTAGCACAGTTCTCATTGAAGAAACAGTTAGATATGATAGTGGAACAGAAGAATGAGAAAGACATTCAGAAATTAGCAGATTCCATTATAAGACAGTTTGGAAAAGTAGGTCATAAAATCAATTTCAATAAGACACTTAGAAGCCCAGAGGATTATGTATATAAACATTCCATAAGTGTTGCCATACTCTGTGCATTAATGTCATCTCAGCTTAATATGTCATATATGGAGCAGATTAATATTGTAACAGCAGCACTTATTCATCAATTAGGAAGAGCTATGGTGCCTGTAAATATTTTGAAAAAAGGCAGCAACCTTAATGAAGAAGATATGTATACAATAAACAAATGTGAGATAGATGGAAATGAATTGATACAAAAAGATTATGAGATTCCGTCACTTACAAGAATTATTGTTTCACAGAATCTGAAAGAAATAAAAGGAACAAATAGCACTGATGCCAAATTATTAGAGGGTACCAAAATGTTAAGAGTGGCTGATGCATTTGATGAAATGACAAGTATGAACATTAACGCAGAACCAAGTTCAGACATTATGGCAGTCAGAGAATTAATTAATAATAAGAAAATGTTTGATGAGAAACATGTTGGTGCATTGCTTAAGAGCATTAATATACTTGTACCGGGTGTATGTGTTGAATTGTCAAATAAAGAAAAAGGTCTTGTTATTAAGGAGAATGAAGATAATATTTTAAGACCGGTAGTGCTTGGCTTTAATAATAACGAAGTCTATGATTTAGGCGACGACTTTACATTTATGAGAGTAAGAATCTTTGATGTGTTGAAATCTATGGACAATCGTGTTCCGATAGATAAAGCCACAATAGATAAATATATTAAAGAATATTCAGAAAAGCAGGCAGAAAACAATAATGAATAGATATTACGAAATAGTGGAATAAGATAATCTGAAAGTCTCCGACGGATGGGCAATGTATAAATACCCATTTGTCGGAGATTTGTATATCAATATTAATATAGTGGCTTATTGAACTATGGAGAAAAAAGAGTTATAAGACAAAATATATTGCTGACTAATCCCGGTCGTCAAATGTTTTGCCCTAGAACTCTTATTTTACTTACCAGGAAATTTCGTTGAAATTGTCCTGGTAAGTAAATAACGCTCCGCGAGGATCACACTGCGGCGGAGCAGAAAATGTTGCTATAGCAACCCGCCGCAGGTGGAGAATGTCGCAGGCGACATTCTTTATTCTTTATACGGATTAATCAGTGCATATTGTGCATGGTCTTTATATTCGCCACAAACGCGTATTGAACTTTTAGCAATTCCTTCATATTCAAATCCTACATTTTCTAAGACCTTTACGGAAGAAAGATTGTCAGGCATGACATATGCTTCAATTCTATGAAATCCTCCATCTTTAAAAATAGCTGAGGAAGCGCAGATTATTGACTCGGCAGCATATCCGTTTCCCCATACAGTTTTACTGAACTTATAACCTATACTTGTAGAAAAAAATGGAAATTTATGCATATTTCCAAAGGAAACAGTTCCTATAATCCTATCAGGTTCATCCTTGGTAAATACATAAAATCTGGCATAAGAGTTTTTAATGAAAGCATTGTATTCAAGGCGCAGAGAAACACTTTGATATTTCAGGGTATAGTAATTAGGTGGTTTTTCTGCCTCGTATGGTTCAAAGTAATCACTATTTTTAGATAGAAAATCTAAGACCATAGGGGCAGAGTTTTTATCAAGAACTTTTAGTATTAAGCGTTCAGATTCATATGTGATATTCATATTAGTCTCCGTTTCTAAGAGGATATTGACAGAAGTGACCTTTTAATTTCTGTATATTTACGTTTGGGAATCGGTAATTCAGTACCATCAGTCAATATAACTTTACATCTTTCAATTTTGGACAGGTACAGAGGATTAATCATATAACCTGTATGAATTCTAAAGAAGTAATCTTTATACTTATCTTCTATTGTATTAAGAGAATCAGTAGATTCTACCAGCGCATTGGTAAAATCAGTGTCACCGGTTAGGTGAATAATACTATGACGTGCACGATTAATACTTTCTATATATATAATTTTATCCTTGCCAATAAAATAAACAGTATGTTGTTGTCCTGAAAATGTTAAATTATTTTCCTCTTTAGTTCTGAAAAATGCGGCTGAATCCAAATCTATATAATGATTTGGATATATACTATCTCTATCATCATATGGAAATGCATTTGAAATGTGAATCATAGTAAGTTTAGGTTCGCGGATATATGTATTATCCTTATTAATCTTACATTTTTCAGCCCACGTATAGTGCAGACATTGCTTATGAACTGTAGACTTGCCATTTGGATAATGTGTATATATATGATAAATAAGCACGATTTCAAAAACGGTTGCACTACATCTTATAGGAATTGTAGTGATGTCACTCATTGTAAATGTCAGACTATGTGATTCATTTGACCATGCAGATAAAATATTAGCCTTGCCTCTGAGTATTTGATTCTCGGCAGGACCTATCCATAGAATGTCATCATCAATATTGTCGAAAAAGGGTTGGGTATTATTTTTGTAGTATTCAGTTATTATATAGACAGATTTTTCAATTATTTCATTTGTATTCATAAAATCACCTGTGTATCACGTAATTATTTACATTTATAATAGCACAACAATATAACAGAATCAAATAAGATTGACCATTTTTGCCATAAAAAAGCCCATATTTAATGACTGCGTTGTCAATGTTTACAAAATATAGTATAATATAATAAATGTGAACATTTTGTGAATTAAAGAAAATAAACGAGATACAAGGAGGAAGGCTATGAAGAAGATTTACAAACAGTTGTTAGCAGGATTGTTGGCGATACTAATGGTATTCACATCAATCGGAAACAATGTGTATGCGGACATCTTGTTGGATAATGGTTCAGAGAAGAACAAAGAAATATTATCCGAATTAGAGGGCATTGCGTTGTTAAAAGACGTATTAGGAGAAGATGTCAGTGATGAAGATTTGCAGAAATATTATGAGATTTTGCAAAACTATGGATTGCTAGACAGCGATGGTTCGGAGATTAAGAACTGGGACATATGGCTTGATGGTAAAAAGGTTACTTTAGATGAAATCAAGGCACTCTTAGAAGATGAGAATTGTGATCTGTCACACCAGTTGTTAGTAGACGGTCAGGCTATTACATTAGGCGATGTTAAGACAATGATTGAGATAGAGGAATATATCACATATCTCAAGGAAACATATTTCACCGAACATCAGTGGACAGGTGAACAGCAGGCTAACCTTAAGAGCCTGATGGCACAGATTGAAAATAGTGGAATTACTATGGTAGCGGATAATAATACCATGGTAGTTAATAAAGCAGGAATTTCACATTCTGCCAGAGTAAGTGTGGAGGCTAAGATATTAAATGACTTAGAAAAAGAATTTGTGTTTAATTTAACAGGTGCAGGTGCAGGACAGGTTGTAACTTTTGATGCAGAAGTGGTGGCTGCCAGCCAGAAGATAGCCTCTGTAAAGGCTGCTGATGGTACAGAAATATCAGGAGAGACAACATTAACACTTACTGCTGATGATAATGGTAATGCATCGACAAAGATTACTGTAACATTGGAGGCACTTACAGATGATTATGCACAGACAACAGCTAAGCTTGTGTATTATTTAAAGCTTGGTAATATTAAGAATGCATTATTCACAGACGGAACCAATAGTAAAGATTATATGATGGTAAAGAGTGAGGGAAATAGAAACTTTTCGGAAGATAACTATAAGGTGCAGTGGGGGGTAGAGGATAATTGTTACTATGTTGAAGATGGTTGGAGACTTCAAAATGAAGAAGCAATTTACTTATCGACTTTTGCAGTAGGAGAAAATTCATTCAAATATGGTATAGCAGATACTATATCAGTGGTTCAGTATGATTCTTTAAATAATATAGATACAATTAAGTTACATTATGGTTCGAATATTGATACTTCGAAAGGAAGTATTAGGTATTTTGCTCAGGTGTTGGATAAAAATGGTAATATTATATTAATATGGGATAGAGTACTTTCAACAGCTATCCCGGAAGAATATCATATGAACATGTGGGGCGAAGAGAATGCGTTAATTACAAAATGTAAAATATCATATGATCAATTTTATGTTGATGGTAGTAATAGATATCTTAAATTTGGATTTAGTGGAAATATAAACAGACACGGCACTAGTTCGGAAGAAATTGGTGGAATACCTGGAGTGGGTTTAAAATTAAGTGATGAGAAGGCTCCGGGTGTGAAGTCTATTGAAGCAGCCGGTGAAAATTATTATCCGGGACAGGTTGTACCTGTTAAGGTTACATTCACAGAGCCGGTTGATGCATCGACTGCAGTTGTGAAGTTCAATGGCGAGGCAGCAGAATATAAAGCAGCAGAAGGAAGTGGATATAGTAATGTTCTTACATTTCCGTATACCGTTAAAGAAGCAGATAATTCGGAACTTGTTATTTCTTCAATATCAGCAACGGATACAAGTGATTTGAAACTTGTGGATTATAATCCTGGTGGAGATAACAGTACAGGACAGAAAGTTGATGGAGTGGAGTTGGCAGGTGTTGTTGGTTCACATTCTATTACAGGAATATCAGCGAAATTTAAAAAAACAGAGATAAATATAAGTGTTAATATATTAAATGACGAAGAGAGAACACAGTGGCTTGCAGGACATATGGAAGCAACTGATGATGGCTTTCAGATTAATACGGATACCCTTGCTGTATCTATAGATGGAGGTAAGACATTACTTCCACTTAAGTTAGCGGGCGAGACATATGTAGGACAGACAGTTACTGCAAGTGTCGATGTGGGTAAGAATTATGAAGATACAATTAAGGAACATTTAATTGAATTATATGTAAATGGAGAGCTTGTAATAGATAAATATAGCATAGTTAATCAGGAAGCATTTGTATATATTTATCCGGGTGATGTTAATGCAAGGCTTCATATAAAAGATGGTAATAATAATCATATTTTTGAGAATGGAAATGAACCGGTTATATATATTCAGGATGAGATGCCTACAATTACAGCAGACTTTACATTAAATAGTGGTAAAGAATATACATGTGGAGATACTACAAGTGTGACAACAGCCAGTGCGGATGGAACATTTGCAGATGAGACGAAAGATTTTGCATGGCAGGCAACTACAGATGGAATAGTGAATATTGATGTAAAGCCGGATGGAAGTGCTGAAATAGTACCGCTTAAGGCAGGCAGGGTAGAGATATGTATAATTCCAAGGAATGCGGGAAAATATCAGCCATGGGTAGGTACTAAATACGATATATATGTAGCAGGAGATGATGATACACCGGTCGATACCGGCAGAGATACGGCAGTGTTAGAATTTAAGCCCGGTTTTAATCCGTTTATTAAGATTGCAAGAGATTCATATACTGTTGAAGATAAACACGATTTAACTATATTCTGGACAAGCAATCTTTGTGAGAAGAATGGCAGCGAGAACACAGAATTTAATGTTGAAATCAGAGATGGTAAAGATGATACTAAACCGGTTGCTTATTCGACAGTTGTAACAGGAACTGCCGATAATCCGGCAGGAAGTGTAACTATTCCGGGCAGTGTATTCGAATACTATTATGACGGCAAAGGAAGTAATGAATATAAAGTGACGGTTTCTACTAAGAACCTTAGCAGTGGAGTTACATATTTGGATAGTGTTGATGTTACTGTAACCTCATTACCGGCAGAGGTATCATTAGGTAAACTTGACAGTTATTATATAACAGATGCTACGAAGAGCGTGGATATTAACTGGTCTGTTAAAAATTTAAAGAAAATTCTGTCTACGGATATAAGTGATGCCATATTTAACTTCAGAATTACTAAAGGTACAGAGGATATAGTTAACTATTCTTCTTTAGAAAATGCTGAAGATAATTTTAGTAATGCATTTGATATGCTTTACTGGACAGGTGAAGCAGAGGGTACATATAAACTGAATATAGATGACGTAGTGGCAGACAGTAGTGATCCGGCAAGTTATCGTACAGCATATACTGTAACTATTCAGGCTAAGAATAATACAGACAGTACCTGGAGTTATGACTCGTTTATTCTCTATGTATATGATGCAGATGCCTTAAAGATTATGGTAGACGGCAAGAGTGCAGATGAGATTACTATGTCTAACATAGATGAGATATCTAAGATGTCTCAGGACGAGATTCTTGCATTAAAGAGAGACATATATCTTAAGAATATTATCTCGGTAAACTATGGTGAATATGCATGGACAGAAGTTGCAGACCAGATAGAATGGTCATTATCTGATAAGAATGTTGCTTCACTAAATTATCAGCAGTCAACTCTCTATGAAAATATAGATAAATTCTCTTATGTATCATACAGACCTACTACAGAATTAGGTCTGTCAGGATTATCATATGGTATAACAAGCGTTACGGCAGTACATAAACTTACAGGTATGTCAGATACTCTTAAGGTCAATATAGAGACTTTAAGGGATAAGTTATATTTATTCCAGACATATCCACAGGCAGAGACAACTATTACATATGTAAATAATAATGGAGAACAGAAGACAGCTACTTCGGATAGTACAGGAGCTGCAGCTATCTTTGAGAAAAGTGGAATAGCATCAGATGTATATTTTACAACGGTAAAAGATGGCATTACATATATTGGAACTATATATAATAAAGAAATTGCTACCGGTGAAAGTGACTGGACTAAGTTAAGCAGATATCCACAGAATAATCTTCAGCTCAGGAAGATGGCAAATGCATATGTATATGTAAAGGATTCGGATGGAAACCCATATACCGGAGACGTTATAGTACGTGGCGGTGTATATATAAATGGAGAATATAATTCAGCAGCTAAGTTTGAATTTGATGGCAGTAATATAGTTAAACAATCTGGTGCAGAAGACAATATTGTCACATTAGGTAAAAATGGTAAATTATCAGTTAATATGGATATTACACAGTGGGGATTTGAAAATAATCTTCCTGAATCAAGTGATAATATAAGCTATATTTTCCAGATAAGCACTAAGGATAATAAGAGATATCCTATATTAGTTAAGATAGATGCTACTCAGAATGAGGGCAAGTATATAAACAGTGGTGAAGCGGTTATTAATTTCCGTAAGAACGTAAGCGGAGAGCATAATAACTATATAGCTAATCAGACCATAAGCTATTCAGAAGAATCAGTAACAGATGTGGTTGGATATACAGGAAATATCGGACCATCAGACAGTACACCTGAAGCAATATTAACTACAGAAGTATATTGGTGGGGTGAAGATACAGAAGAAATGAAGAAATGTATTCCTGATTTACAGTTAGTTACTGATGATGGATATAAGATTTCTGATTATGACAAGCAGAGCGAAATCAGTTCGGGTATATATGAGTTCAGTAATATATATAGAACTGAATATAAGGTTAGTTTGAATGCTGATACTTTAGAAGGATTTTTACCAAAAGGTAAGAAAACAGGACTTGTATTAAATTATTATAAAGATAGTAAAGATGGAACATTAACTCGAAGAGAAGAATTATCTTTCAAGTTATATAATATGCTTGGCATGGGCAGAGTTGAAGAGTCTAAGAATCTTGTCGAACAGTTAAAGACAATGGGTGATTCAACCGGAACATCGGCTTCAGATAAGGTACAAACAGGCGACAAATTTGTTACTGTAGCATTAAATCTTATATCGGGTGAGAAATATACAGGTGCAAATGGTAATCTGTTCAACTTACAGATAGCGCCTACTTCTGATCCATCTAAGTTCTTAGGACTTATAGAATGTAACGTTGGAAATATGGAGAGCCCTATTAATGGCGGTGATGATAAGGACTTTAAATACAAACCGGGCTTAAGTGAGATGTTAGCTATTACCAGCCAGAAGAGATTTGAGAAATATGTAAATGAAGCAAAGGATACTTTCAAAAAAGGTATGGCAGGTAAAGTCGGTAATGGTGATAAGAGTTTTGAATTTAACGGTTATCTTGAATCACTAATTTACTTTGATGTTGATTCTGATATGTGGAAGATTCAGATCCTAAGTGGTGGCTTTGATGCCGGTGGTGGCTTTGGTTATACCTGGAATTGGAATACAATGGTAGGCTTTGTGCCATTTACGGCAAGTCTTACTATTGGGTCGCAGGTAGAGATTAGTTTTGATGCTCTTGCAGTATCTTACAATAAATACGATGATTACTCTGATTATATAAGTAATTTTAATGCAAAGAATGGCATAGCAAATGATTATCTTACAGAATTAAGAATATATTTGTATCTTAAATTCTTTGCGGGAGTAGGTATCGATTATTCGGTAGTTGCATTTAAGCTTGGAATCTATGGACAGATTAGTCTGGATATGAGGTTTGACTGGCTGAATAGACCATATATGTATTCTGATGACGGTTATGTTGTGAATACGGCAGATGGTTATACGAATAAAGATAACCATGGCAAGATGAATGGACAGCGATTTAAGATAGATGGAGAAATAGGCCTTAAATTGGTTATCAAAATATTATTCATTAAATATAGTAAAACTCTGTTCTCAAAATCATTTAATCTTATGGATAAGAAGACTGGTGAATGGAAAGAGATTCAGGACAACTGGTCTAAGAATCAGCAGGCTAAGAATGCTGCAATAAGTGAGTTGCTTGGAACTAACAGTATATCTCCGGTTAATGTCGGAGGGCAGGGATATTATGCACTTAATCTCGCGGCTACATATGAAGACAGAGATTATTTAAAAGAGAATAAGAATTATTGGAATGATAGTGTAAGACCTGTGTTTACAAGTAAGTACAGAGCTTTGGCAGGTGCAGCAGGTTCAAGGTACAAGTTACAGAATAATGCTTATCCATATTCCGATCCTTTAGTTACTGATGATGGAAAAGTAATGATATATCTGTCAGATATGGGAAGTATGGATACTGATGATACAAGAGTTGCATATGCAGTTAAACATGGTAATACATATAAGATGGGTACAGATAGTGATACTCATGCAGCAATAGATGATAATGGTTATGGTGACAACCAGGCAGCGCTCGCAGGTAATGGTGACTTTGCTGTAGCAGCATGGACTAGAAGCGATAAAGAAATTAAGAAAGACGAGGGTTCTGTATTAACATACAGTGACCAGATGGTAATGATGAATGGTACTGAAATATACGCTTCTATATATGATGGTAACACATGGCAGACTACTAAGTTAAGTGATAATAACACACCTGATTTATCACCTGTAGTAGCAACTAATGGTAAGACAGGCAGTGAAGCAAGAGCAGTCATTGCATGGCGTGCGGTAACACCGGCATCTAGTGAAGAGAATATTACGGAATTTACAAAAGATACAATATTATACAGAGTATATGACGGAAGCACATGGAGTAAAGAAGATACTCTCTATAATGGTACCTCAGGTTCAGTAAAAGCATTAGTTGCATCTATGCTTTCAGATGGAACTGCTGCAGTTGCATATACATTAGATGAAGATGGTTCTGATGATACTATTACTGACAGAGAGATTTATTATGCAGTAATAGATAATACAAACTTCAATGTAAAACGTAATGTAAGAGCTACAACAGATTCATATTTAGATGAGAATCCTAATCTTACAAAGGTTACATTCCCGGCAGATAATAAAGAGCATTTTGTATTAGGCTGGTATACTGAACAGAGTGTTGCTAAAGATGCAGCAGATAAGATGAGTACAAGTGAAGCTGGTAATGATACGGAGGATACAAGTGAAACTGTAGCAGACATCAGATTTATGGATTTCGATGAAAATGGAATAACAGGAACACGTATGCCTGATTCCATAAGTTCGGTAGCTGGTTCCGGCGAAGTATCTATTACTTCTGATTTCAGATTTACAAAGGGTGCTGAAAGCATCGATGATTTATCAATTATATGGGTAGAACGAGCTGATGAAGTTAAGACAGATGATGATACTGAACTCTATACTGAAAAGGACGTATTAAAAGCTGTTAAGTTCTATACATATGGTGAGAATAAAGAGATTGTACGTTATACAGGAAGTCTTGATATAGCAGAAATGTCAGACGGAACACTTGCAGATAATTTCGATACTTATGTGGGTGGTTCAGGAAATGTTAATGCAGTTATTCTTGGAACAACTTATGATTCAAGTAAAACTAAGACTGAAACAGGAGAATTAGTAAGTGGAGAAACTGTAAGTTATGAAGTTCCAAGCAGCATTACTTCTATATATCTTACATCAAAGACATATGAGAATGAGATTTCAGTAGAAAATGCACTTGCCGATTATGATACTGTTAAACTTGGTGCAACTACACAGGTACAGTTCAGTGTGAAGAATAACGGAACAGATGCAGTTAATGAAGTAAAGATACAGGTTGGTGATACAGATACGACTTATACTGATATTAACTTATTGCCTGGAGAAAGTTATACATTTACAGCAGACTATCAGGTTCCGGAGGATAAAGTGGAAGATGTTAATTATAAGGTAGAAGCTGTATTCAGTAATGGAGACAGCAAAGCTTATAGCGATGTCATATATATGGATATACCTGATTTGAAGATTACTAAGGCAGAGATTGTCAAAGAGGAATCAGGAAAGCGTACCATTCAGGTTAAGTTAGCAAATACATTAGATGCTTCACTAAGAAATGGTAACCGAAAGGTTAAGATAAGTTTCTATAATGATGCAACTTATGAAGAAGAGATACCTGAGAAATATATAAGTCCTATTATCATTTCTTCAGATGATGAATTAAAGATGATAGACGAGGGCGGATATAGCGGACAGGCTGTATTCGATGTAGCCTCTTATATATCAGAAGCAAATGGTTCAAAACAGGAGATAAGTGATAACGGCATTAATGTGTATATAAAGGCTGAGATTATGGAAACTGACGATAAAGGCGAACTATCTGCCAGAACAGAACCTGTAAGTTCAGATAACTATTCATATGTAACTTGTGAGAACTTAAAGACACGTACAGGTAAGGACGTAAGTATCACAAGTGATTTCCGTGTTGATGATGATAAGACAACAGTTTCAGTAAATGTACAGAATAATCGTCTTACTAAGACTACAACGGGAAATCTTATGGTAACATTACTTGATGCTGATGGTAATGTAATAGAGGTTAAACAGACTTATAATAAGAAAAATAAAAATAATGGACTTATCACATTAGATGGTGAGGAAATATTAGAAAATAAGATATTTACATTCGATAAGGCAGGAAGTGATGTAATTGTTACATATTCAGATGTTATTAATGCAGATGATGAGGACAGTAATGCAGAACTTGCAGAATTAAATGTAAGTGGAATTGCAGGTATTACACTTGATAAGTTTGTTAAGAATGAAGACGGAGATTACTACTATATAGTTGATGCGAAAGATGTGTCTAACATATCTATAGCAGCTCAGGCAAAGAGTGCATCAGCAAAAGTTACTTTAGCAGGTAAGACAGATGATAAAGCAAATAATATACTTGCTGAAACAGTAGATATGACTCCGGGAAGTACTGAAAAGATTAAGATTACAGTTACTTCGGCAGATGGAAGTGCAACAGTTAATTATATTCTTACAATTATAAATGGAACAGATGGTTATGTGTCGATAGACGATATGTCTAAGACATATGATGGCAATCCTGTTGAGACGACATTTACAACGAAGAATAATACAGATGGTGACAGAGTTACTATAGAGTATAAGAAACAGGGTGAATCAGATGACAGCTACACTAAGACGGCACCAGCAGATGCAGGCGAATATGTAGTCAGAGTGACTGTGGAAGCTGATGATACTCATACAAAGGCTCAGAATACTGCTATGTTTATGATAAGAAATGCAGCACGTACATTACCGGAACTTACTGCTGTTGACGAAACTATATGTGATAAGGCAGATGGAAGTATAACAGGTATTACTACTGAAATGGAATGGCGTGTGAAACCTGATTCTGAGGATGCATCTGAAGTAACTAATCCGTTCAAGGCGGTTACAGATGCAAATATGAAATTTGCAGCAGGAACATATGAAATCCGTTATATTGAGAAGAAGAATTATGACACACCACCTGCAGCGGAAGTTACAATTAAGGCAGGACGTAAATTAAACATAACAATACCTGGTGAACAGACTGGATATAATATATCTGTCAGCGATAAAGAGGTAAGCTATAATGGAAGTGTCACTCTTACATATGCAACAGGTATGGGATATACTGAGACACCGGACTTTGCTATAAAAGTAAATGGAGAGGCTGTTACTTCGTTAAATGTTGATACATCAACAAATAAAAAGACATATACAATTAATAACATACAAAATGATATAGACATTACCGTTGAGGGTGTAGAGGATACGACAGCACCTAAGGGTGAAATAAAGGTATCAACTAACAGATGGAAGAAATTCGTAAATACAGTTACATTAGGAATATTCTTCAAGAAAGAGCAGACAGTTACCATAACTTCACAGGACAAAGGCAGCGGAATGGATTCAACTAAATATTACGTTTCTAATAAAGCATTAGATTTACAATATGTTGAAGAATTAGACGATAGTGCATGGAAGACTTACAAAGAATTTAATATTAAACCAAATGGTAAATATATCATCTATGCTAAATTGACAGATAAAGCCGGAAATATAAATTATATTTCAACGGATGGAATGGTAATTAAAGATACCAAACCTGAGATAACTGGTTTAGAAGAAGGCAAGACATACTGTATAAAAGCAATATTTACTGTAAGTGATGAATATTTAGATACTGTGACAGATACGTTGACAGACGAAAATGGACAGGTAATATCAGAAGAAGTAATGACAGGTCATTTCTATGCTGATGATGTGAAAGAATATACGTTAACACCTGGACATCATAAGATAGTAGCAACAGATAAAGCCGGAAACAGCACAATCGTTAATGTAACAGTAAATGCAGAACATACATATGGAAACTGGATACATAATGACGATGATACACATACCAGATATTGTACTGCTGATTGTAGTGGCTTTGAAACAGAGAATTGTAATGGTACAGGAGCTACATACTTCAAGCGGGCAATATGTTCGGGTTGTGGAAGTGAATATGGTGACTTAATTAGTGACATAACAGCACCAACAGGTGAGATTAAAGTCGCAGACAATAAATGGGATAGTCTTCTAAATGGAATAACATTTAAAACATTCTATAAAGAGTCACAGACAGTAACCATAACAGCTACAGATGACAGTTATAGTCATGAGGGTTACACAGATGATAAACAGGTTAAAATTCAGTATTATATATCTAACGAAGATAAGGCATTAACTTTATCAGAATTGGATAATATAGAATTTACAGACTACACAGGTGGATTTGATATTAGTTCATTTAATAAATATGTTATTTATGCTAAGTTTACAGACCATGCAGGAAATGTTACATATATTTCAACAGATGGAATGTTAATTAAAGATATTAAACCTGAGATAACAGGTATAGAAGATGGCAAGACATATTGTGAAAAAGCAGTATTTACTGTAAGTGATGAATATTTAGATGCTGTATCAGATGTGGTGACAGATGAAGATGGAAAGATAATATCAGAAACGTTATTAACTGCCATTGACGGTGTGTATACATTAGAAGCAGGAAATCACAAGATTACTCTTGCAGATAAAGCAGGAAATACAACTGTTATCAATGTAACTGTCGACAAAGAGCATACTATAAGTGACTGGATTATTGACAAAGAAGCTACTGTGTATGAAACTGGCAAACGTCATAAAGAGTGTACAGTATGTGGAAATGTTATGGTGACAGAAGATATAGATAAACTGGAAAAACCAACGGAAGAGGTTACAGAGAAACCAACAGAAAAGGAAACTGAAAAACCAACAGAAGAGGTTACAGAGAAGTCAACAGAAAAAGTTACGGAAAAAGAAACAGAGAAACCTACAGTTACTACTAAACATAATGATAAATCAGCTAAGACAGCGGATTACACACCAATTGATATGATGTTATTAATTATATTAGCAAGTGCAATTGTGGTAACAGTAAGTGCTGCAAAACGTAACAAGAAAAATTCATAATTATTTATTGTAATTATTAAATTAATAGCCATATATCTTTCATGGATATATGGCTGTTAATGTATTAATCCCTATAAATTGCATATTATTTAATAATACACTACAATTTAAAATAAAATTCTTGCAAAATGGTATTGGTATGTTATAATCTGTAATTGTATGACTATTTGGAGGCATTTTTGCGTCTAAATGTAAAAAAATGTTAAAAATATGAAATTTAGCAGAAAGACTAGTGAAATTTAAAGAATAATATAATAAAATGGAGGAAAGAAAGATTAACGGATATATAGATATTCATTGTCATATAATTCCTCACGTGGATGATGGGGCGAGAAGTTCTACACAGGCATTAAGAATGATAGATATAGCATACAGCAACGGGATTCGTGGAATGATTGCAACACCTCATTATGAAGTGGGAAAATACGATGATAATAAAGAAGAAATTGAAAAGAATTTTGAAAAATTAAAGAATTTAGTTGCTAAGAAATATCCGGATTTTGAACTATATCTTGGCAATGAGATATTTTACAGTTATGGTGTGGTAGATAATCTTGAAGAGGGTAGGATATTTACACTTGCAGATTCGGATTATGTGCTGGTTGAATTTTCACCAAATGACAAGTATAAGTATATAAGCGAAAGCCTATATGAGCTGGTTAATAATGGATATACACCGGTTCTTGCACATTGTGAGAGATACGAAGAGGTTATGGCAGATATTGAAAATGTAGAACGGCTTGTTGATGCAGGTGTATACATTCAGATAAATGCACATACGATAGCAGGTAAATATGGCAGAGGTATTCGAAAAAAAGTACTTAAGATGATTAAAAATGACTTAGTGCATTTTATTGGTACGGATACACATAGTGATGGTCATCGTTCGCCTGATTTGGAAGAATGTATAAAATATCTTATAAAGAAAACTGACGAGGAGACAGTGGAGAGACTTCTAAGTGTTAATCCGCGTAAGATCCTTGCGAAAGACTACATATAATAAAGGAGAGTTCAAGACTAATGGAAACAGAAAACAGAAACGGCGAAGTGGAAATTGATCTTAGAGATATATTTGCCATATTGATTAACAAACTTGCAATTATTGTATTAGCAGCTGTGCTTGGTGCAGCAGTTGCATTTACATTTACGAAATTTTTAGTCAGCCCTGTATATCAGGCAAGAACACAGGTATATGTTACAAATAATTCTTTGACAACAACAGATCAGATTAAGGTTACAGATTTACAGTCAAGTAATTATCTTACTAAAGACTACATGATATTAGTAAAGAGTAATCCGGTACTGGATAAGGTGATTGCAGACTTGAATCTTAAGATGTCAACATCTGCATTAGCTGGAAAGATACATGTAAGTACACCTACGGATACGCGAATTCTTACAATTGCTGCTAATGATAAAGATCCAATGATGGCAAAGAAGATAGCTGATGCCGTAAGAGAAGCATCTAAGGCACAGATTCAGTCAGTTATGGGTATTGAGACAGTTAATACTGTAGAAGAAGCAAAATTACCTGAGAGTCCGATAAGCCCTAATACTAAGATGAATACATTAATTGGTTTTATGTTAGGATTTGTAATTGCGATAGCAGTTATTATTATAAGATTTATGTTAGATGATACTATCAAGGCACAGGAAGATGTTGAGAAATATCTTGGATTAAGTGTACTTGGTTTAATTCCTGAATTAGAGACAACTGATAGCAAGAAGAAAAAGAAAAAGAAGAAATAATAAAGAATAAATAAGAAATAACAGAAACGAGGAAATGTATGTTAAACATAAATATTGATAAATTAAAGAAATTAGATAACAGTTCCAATGAAGCATATAAGAGATTAAGAACAAATGTACAGTTCTGTGGTAGTGATGTAAAAGTTATTGCACTTACAAGTACAATTCCTAATGAGGGAAAATCAAGTGTATCTTTTAATCTTGCAGCTTCAATTGCAGAGTCAGGCAAGAAGGTAATATTTATAGATGCCGACCTTAGAAAGTCAGTTTTAGTTGGACGTTACAAGATTAACAAAGCTGTAAAAGGTTTTACACATTATTTATCAGGAGTAAATGCATTTGATGAAGTTGTATATTCTACAAATGTGGAGAATTTACATGTAGTATTCTCAGGTCCGGTTCCACCAAACCCAGCAGAATTACTTGGTAATAAATATTTTAAGACATTAATTAAACAGTTAAGACAGACATATGATTATGTTATTATAGATACTCCGCCTATCGGAAGTGTTATTGATGCAGCTATCATAGCGCAGGAATGTGATGGCGTAGTTATGGTAGTAGCAGCAGGTGAGATAAGCTATAAACTTGTCCAGAAGACAAAAGCACAGTTAGAGAAAGCGGATTGTAAGATATTAGGCGTAGTTCTTAATAAAGTTCCTACTGGTAAAGGTGGATATTATGGCAAATACTATGGACACTATGGACACTATGGTGAATATGGTAATTATGGTAACTACGGAAACTATGGACAAAGTGCAAAGAAATAGATATTTAATATCTGTTTTAGGACGGAGTAATGTATGAACAATAAAAAGATTTTAGGAATTGTCGGATCAGTTATAGCAGTGGTAATTGGAATAGGAGCGATAAAATTCTCAACTTCTGACAGAAAAGGACCTGTTATTACATATTCGGACGAAGAGCTAACATATACGGAGGGTGAGCCCAATGATGTATTGCTTAAAGATGTAACTGCCGTAGATAATAAAGATGGCGATGTAAGTGATACATTAATGGTGGCAAATAAGATAGTAATAGGCAATGGTGAATATATGGAGGTAGTATATGCTGCGAAAGATTCGAAGAATAATATTACTATCACTAAGAATAATAAACGACGTGTAAAATATATATCAACAGGAGCAAATGCTAGTCAGAATACAGAAGCAAATGATGAAAACCAGTCATCAGTGCAGACAGATGCAAGCAATGAGGCAAGCACAAATGAGAGTACAAGCGAGAACCAGACAACAAATACTACGGTAGAAGATAGCGGTCCGACTGGAGAAATAGATAAGGCAGCGGCAGATGCAACCGGTATACCAGTCATCAAATTAAAGACTGCTGAGACAACTATTAAGGCTGGACAAAGGTTCGATGAGATAAGCTTTGTAAGGGAAACATATGATAATTCAGGTGACGTATCAAGAAGAATAAGAATTACCGGTGATTATAACGTAAGTGTTCCTGGAGATTATCATATTAACTATCTGGTATCAGACACAGAAGGTAATGTATCAGCACCGGCACCATTTACTTTACATGTTATACCGGCAGATACAGTAGCAGCAACAGGCAACACTGCAAATAATACTATAGTGCCTGAAAATGGCAATGTAAACAATGCGCAGCCTGGACAGAATGTACAGCAAGGGATAACAGCAGAGCAGACAGCACAGTAAATGTACTGTCTGTTTTGTGAATATAAAAATATGTTGAAATATACGAAACAACATATTAATGTGTAGAAGATAATATTTAATAGATAAACAATTAAGACTAAAATGAAGATTATATGTGACGTAAATGTCTGAGAAATGGAGGTTGACCATGAAAGAAAAAGACATATTTAAACTAGTGAGATATGGATTTGCTATTGTTCAAAGTATAATAACACTATTGTTCCTGTACTATCTTGCAAAACTTGATGTATTGCCACAGAAATATTTCTTTCTTGCAGTAGGAGTGCTCGTTGTATTATGTGTACTTAATGTGGTTTTGCAGTTTAAGAAGATACCGGGAATTATAATGTTAGTAATTGGAATCATAATCAGTATAGGTCTTGGAATAGCCTGTATATATATTGCTAAGACTACAGACGTTATGAACAAGACAGCCGGAGCTGATGAGCAGATAGATAAAATGTTAGTATATGTGCTTGCAGATGATGAAGCTAAAAGTCTGGGCGATGCTGCGGATTATACATATGGTATTCTTTCATCAAAAGGCAGAGAGGCGACAGATAAAACTATAGAAGAAATAAATAAAACTATAAATAAAGAGATTGCTATAAAGGAATATGACGATTTCTTTTCTATGATAGATGGTTTATATAATGGAGATGTTAAGGCGATTATCCTGAATGAGGCATATATAGATGTAATCATAGAGACTGAAGGTTATGAGGACTTTAAAGATAAGGTAAAAGAATTACTTATGACAGAAGTTAAGTCAAAAGTAGAATGGTATGAACAGGATGATGACAGTTCAATCAAATTAAATAGTGATGTATTTACATTATACATAAGTGGTATAGATACGTATGGTTCAGTTGCTAAGACAAGCCGAAGCGATGTAAATATTATTGCTGTTGTAAATACTAAGACTAAACAGATACTTTTAGTATCTACACCTAGAGATTATTATGTACCATTATCAATTTCTAATGGTGTTAAGGATAAACTTACGCATGCGGGATTATATGGTATAAATTGTTCAAAAGATACATTATCAATGATTTATGACTTAGATATACAGTATTACTTCAGACTTAATTTTGATGGTTTTATCAAGATAATAGATAAACTTGGCGGTGTAACTGTTCATTCAGATTACGCATTTACAACAAGAAGCGGTCACTACAATATACAGGTTGGAGACAATAAGCTTAATGGTAAGGAAGCGCTTGCATTTGCAAGAGAGAGATATGCTTTGGCAGATGGTGACAGACAGCGAGGCAGAGACCAGATGGAAGTAATTAAAGCAGTTATTAACGAAATGGCAAGCTCTAAGCTGTTATATAATTACACGGATATTATGGACGCTATTTCAGATTGTTTCCAGACAAGTATGCCTAAAGACATGATACAGAGTCTGGTTAAAATGCAGATTAATGATATGAAGAAATGGAACATAGTGTCATGCAGCGCTGATGGTACAGGTACAAGGTCATCTACTTACTCTATACCACAAAGAGATAACTTGTGGGTAATGATTCCTGACGAAAGCACAATTGAACATGCGAAAGAATTAATTCAGCAGGTTATTGATGGTAAAATAATAAGTGAGTAAATTAGTGTAGAAAAGGGTAAAGGGAAGATAAAAAATGAGACAGGTGAAAAGAAAAAATTTACAGAAAGGATTATTAGGCTATGTATAGAAGGAAAACATCAGGAATATTCAGGCATTTAGACTTTATTGCATTAGACATTATAAGTATAGAAGTTGCTTTTGCCATAGCCTATATAATCAGGCACGGCTGGAGAGGCAATAGAATTGTACTGCCTAAGTTATATTCAAATATCTTTATTGTATATATGATGATATGTGTTATAGTGGCATTAATGGCATCACCTTATAAGAAGATAGTTACCAGAGGACATTATAAAGAATTCTTATGTACTGTCAGATATGTAACTATAGTTACAATGATGCAGGTAGTATACCTGTATATGTCTCAACAGGGACAGGAATACTCCAGAATAGTATTTATGCTTACCTGGGCAATTGGAATAATAATTACTTATATTGTCAGGGAAATCTGGAAATGGGTAGTCTCAAAATCATCCATCAGAGATAATTCGAAGACACAGGCTATGGTATTAATTACGTCATGTGATGAGGCAGAAGAATTAATTGATAATTTGTCAAATTATGGAAAAGGTAAATATCATATTACAGGTGTATGCATAGTCGATAAGAATATGACTGGTGAAATGATTAACGATATAAATGTATTAGCATCAGGTAATGAAATATCTGATTATCTATGCAGATCGTGGGTAGATGAAGTATTTGTAAGCCTTAATGATAAATATGAGAGTGTAGAAAAGAAGCTGGTGGAAGATTGTCTGCTTATGGGAATTACAATACACCAGAATCTTGCTAAGATCGTAAACGAACCGGGTAAAGTAAGAATGGTTGAAAGAATGAATGAATATACCGTACTTACAAGTGCTATTAATACAGCTTCAATAGTTGAGAGTTTTATCAAGAGACTAATGGATATAGTCGGAGGTATTGTCGGACTTATATTTACTGGAATATTATTTATATTTGTAGCACCAGCGATATACATTAAATCACCTGGGCCAATCTTCTTTAAGCAGTGGCGAGTTGGTAAGAATGGTAAGAAATTTCACATATATAAATTCAGAAGTATGTACTTAGATGCGGAAGAACGTAAAGCTGAACTTATGGCACAGAACAAAGTTAAGGACGGCATGATGTTCAAGATGGAGAATGATCCACGTATAATTGGTGGTGAAAATGGGAAAGGAATTGGAAACTTTATACGAAAAACATCTATAGATGAATTCCCACAGTTCTTAAATGTTCTTAAAGGCGATATGAGTCTTGTCGGCACACGTCCACCAACACTTGATGAATGGGAGAAATACGAACTTCATCATAGAGCAAGACTTGCCATTAAGCCTGGTCTTACCGGAATGTGGCAGGTTAGTGGAAGAAGTGACATTACTGATTTCGAAGAAGTAGTTAAGTTAGATACAAAATATATCATGAACTGGAGCCTTGGGAAGGATATAAAGATACTACTTAAGACGGTATGGGTAGTATTAAAGAAAAAAGGTTCGTCCTAATTGAATTTGCAGATATATACAATTAAATATCAGTAGATGCTAATGATATTGATACATATAAACAGGAAGGTATGGTCAGGAAAATTATGAAATTATCAACGGTTGCAGCCTTTAAAAATATAAATAGTAATTCAGATAAATTTATACATATTAAAGGAGATGTACTGAAAAATTTTCAAAAAGAATTGTTGAAAATGATGCAAGATATCGTAACAGTATGTGAAGAAGAGAAAATAGCATATTGTTTATTAGGTGGAAGTGCATTAGGTGCAGTAAGACATAAAGGATTTATACCATGGGATGATGACATGGATATAGGTATGCCAGCTTATGATTTTGAACGGTTCAGAATTGCATTTTTAAAAAAATTCGGCGAAAAATATTGGGTGCATTATTGCAAAACTAAAGATTATGGAATGACAGTAAATAGAATAAGATTAAAAGGCAGCGTTTGTAGAGGAAGAGAAGATACATATACAGAAGAATGTGGCTTTTTTATAGATATATTTTTAATGGAAAATACATTTGATAATAAAATATTATATAATATACATGGCTTTTTCTGTATGGCATTTGGCTTTTTACTATCTTGTAGAATGTTTTATAAAAACCGGGAACTTATGAGTGAGTTAGCAGAGGCTAATCCGGATTTAAAATCAGCTTTTAAAATTAAAATTTTTATAGGTAGATTATTAAGTTTCATATCTATTAAGAAATTGACCTGTTTTACACAAAAGATATATGGATTGTGTAAAAATAATAATTCCAAATATGTAAGCATTCCATCAGGAAGAAAGCATTATTTTAAAGAAACGTATCTAAGAGATGGACAGGTACAGGTAACAAAATGTGAATTTGAAGGACACAAGTGGAATATACCTAAAGATTATGATGCATATCTTAAGAAAATGTATGGTGATTATATGAAGATTCCACCAGAAAAAGATAGAGAGGAACATATTGTTTTGGAACTTAAATTTCCGGAAAACTAAATGTGAAATGAGGAATTGAGTAGTATGGTGAAGTATGACAAAAGTAATTGTGGTGAAGAAGTTTCACTTGAAGAAGTTAAAAGTAAATTAGTTGATATGCTGCTTGTGTTAGCAGATTATTGTGAAAAAAATGGAATTAGATACTATCTTTCAGGAGGAACACTTTTAGGCGCAATAAGACATAAAGGATTTATACCATGGGATGATGATATTGATATCAATATGCCAAGACCTGATTGCGAAAAATTACAGAAAATATCAGGTGGTGTTATAGGAAATTATAAATTAGTACGTCCCAGTGGAAATGCGGTATGCGTTAAACATTTTTGGCGATTATATGATGAATCGGTATTGCTAGAGGATTCTATACAGAAAAATAATAAAAAAAATGTTTATTATCCAATATTTATTGATATTTTTCCGATTGAAGGATTACCAGCAGATGATAAAGCAACTAAGAAACATTATAATTCAATGGAATTAGGAAAGAAAATGCTTAATTGTACAACGGGTTCATTATTTCATGGAAAAAATCTGCCTGCTAAAATCTTTCATTTTGTGTGCAGACCAATTGCAATGTTGTTTGGTCAGGACTATTGGGTACAGCAGGTTCAGAAAAAAGCGACAAGTATACCGTTTAATGCTTCAGAATATATTGGTGTCGTAACTACAAATATACATAAAACAGAAGAGAAAGTACTAAAAGCAGAATATATACCACAGATAGAGCTTGAATTCGAAGGACATATGCTAAAAGGTCCTAAGGGATATCATAAATATCTTTCGCAATTATATGGAGATGATTATATGGAACTTCCACCAGAAGAAAAAAGAGTATCCCATCATATATTTAAGTTTTATAAGACTATACAATCAGAAAAAAGTAATATATAAAAAGTTGTTAAAATAATACGGCAATTGTATATAGGATTAGGAGGAATGATTATGGTAGTAGCATTATTAACAGCGGCAGGTACAGGTACAAGAATGGGACAGGATATTCCTAAACAATTTATGCATGTAGAAAATAAACCTATAATAATTCATACAATGGAGGCATTTCAAAATCATCCAAGTATAGATGCAATAGTTGTTGTGACCTTACCGGCATGGATAGATGTATTAAAAGCATATGCAGCACAATTTAATATAAATAAACTTAAATGGGTTGTAGCTGGTGGCAGTACAGGTCAGGAGTCTATATGCAAAGGATTAAATGCTATAAAAGATGAATGTGATAAAGATACAGTAGTAATGGTACATGACGGAAATAGATGTATGATTTCAGGTGAAATAATATCAGACAGCCTTGCAACATTTAAAGCGCATGGAAGTGCTGTCGCAGCAATCCCATGTGTTGAAGCTGTATTTAAAAGCGAGGATAATGGTAAATCATCTAGAATTTCCATTCCGAGAGAGCAGTTATATAGAACACAGACACCTCATACATATACATTAGAGAAACTTTTGTGGGCACATGAGGAAGCAGCTAAGAGAAGTATAACAAATACGGCTGCCTCATGTACATTGATGCAGGAATTAGGAGAAACAATATATTTCTCTAAAGGTTCAGAAGAGAATATTAAGATTACGACTGTAGAAGATATGGTTATATTTAAGGCATTATTACATACTAAAAAGGATAGCTGGTTAAAATGATAAACTATAATGAAGAATATTGGAATGATGTTAAGCAGGTTATCAATAACATTCCGCTAAAAGAGAAATTATATGGAAAAACAGTTTTAATAACAGGTGCAACCGGTATGATATGTTCATCAATTGTTGATATATTAGTATATCTGAATAGATATGAACAAGCAAAAATTAAAATCATATTAGCGGGAAGAAATGCGAAGAGAACATCAGATAGATTTTATTATACAAAAAATGACGAATATACATTTGTACAGTATGATGCGACTGATGATAAAGATATAAATATAAATTCAGACTATATTATATATGGAGCAAGCAATGCAAATCCTAAAATGTATACGGCAGAACCGGTTGAAACAATGCTTGCCAATCTTATTGGATTAAATAGAATGCTTGAAATGTCAGCTAAAAATAAAGTAATCAGATTATTATATATATCATCAAGCGAAGTATATGGCAATATAGATGAGGTAAGACCAAGAAAAGAGACAGATTATGGATATGTAGACATATTAAATATGCGTGCAAGTTATCCATGTGCAAAACGTGCCGCAGAAGCATTATGTGTGGCTTATACAAATGAATATGAATTAAATACAGTTATAGCACGACCTGGACATATATATGGTCCATCAATTACATCTTCGGATACAAGAGCCACAGCTGAATTCACTCGGAATGTTGCAAATAATGAAGATATAGTAATGAAAAGTAAAGGTAACCAGTTACGCTCATATTGTTATACCTTAGACTGTGCTTCAGCTATTTTAACTATTCTTTTAGGTGGTAAAAATGGAGATGCGTACAATATTTCTAATAGAGATTCTGTATGCACAATCAGTGATATAGCAAGAGAATTAGCAAAGGTATCGTCTAAAAAAGTTATATACCAAATGGCAACAAGTGAAGAAAGTAAAGGGTTTAATCTAATGACAGATTCATCATTAGATGGAGAAAAACTGGAAGGTCTTGGATGGAAAGCAGAATTTAATTTAGAACAAGGTACATATAGAACAATAAAATATTATATGAAATAGATATATTAAGGAGAGAAAAGAAATATGTATGATTATCTGATAGTTGGCGCAGGATTATTTGGCGCAGTATTTGCACAGCAGGCAAAAAAAGCAGGCAAAAAGTGTCTGGTTATAGATAGAAGAGAATGTATAGCAGGTAATGTTTATACAGAGAAAATTGAAGGAATAAATGTACATAAATATGGTGCACATATATTCCATACTAATAACAAAGAGGTATGGGAATATGTTAATGAATTCGCTACATTTAACCGATTTACCAATTCTCCGGTAGCAAATTATAAAGGTGAATTATATTCATTACCATTTAATATGTATACATTCAATAAGATGTGGGGAGTTGTTACTCCACAGGAAGCAAAAGAAATGATTGAGAAACAGAAGAAGGAAGCAGGGATTACAGAACCTAAGAACCTTGAGGAACAGGCTATCAGCCTTGTAGGTACAGATATCTATGAGAAGCTTGTAAAAGGATATACTGAGAAACAGTGGGGCAGAAAATGTAGTGAACTTCCTTCATTTATTATTAAACGTTTACCGGTAAGATTGACATTTGATAATAACTATTTTAATGCCTTATATCAGGGAATACCTGTAGGTGGATACACTAAGATGGTTGAAAATATGCTTGAGGGCATAGATGTAGAACTTAATAGTGACTATCTCAAGAATAAGGATAAATACGATAGTATGGCAGAAAAGGTAATCTATACCGGAGCAATAGATGAATACTTTAATTACAGCCTTGGTAATCTTGAGTATCGTTCAGTTCGATTTGAAAATGAGATTCTTGATACAGACAATTATCAGGGAAATGCAGCAGTTAATTATACAGATAGTGAGACTCCATGGACAAGAATTATTGAACATAAATGGTTTGAATTTGGTAAGGATGAAAATGGCAATGATATACCTAAAACTGTTATCAGTAAGGAATACAGTTCAGAATGGAAATTAGGTGATACACCATATTATCCTGTAAATGATGAGAAAAATGGTAATTTATACAGTAAGTACAAAGAATTAGCAGACAAAGAAGATAAAGTCACATTCGGTGGAAGGCTTGGAGAATACAAGTATTATGATATGGATGCAGTAATCGCATCTGCATTAAATTGCGCGAAGAAAGAATTAAGTAAATAACAGATATGGTAGATTATGTTTAGAAAATTAGATAAGTTAAAACAGGAAAAAACTAAATACATAAACGACATAAAAGAAAATGAAGATAAACTCTATGCCGGTGTCTACAGGCTTGTATTCAATGAAGGAAGATGTTTCTGGGAGAAAGAAGACAGTTTCTTTAAATGGCTTAAGAAACTGTCTGATGAGGACGTAAGCAGCAAGAAGAAAATAAGATATTTTATGCTTGGTAAAAAGTATAGAATAAAGGATAATTTAAATAATATTGCTAAAAGTAGCTCTAAAGATAATTTCAAGACTAAAGGCAGCGCTTCAGGAGATAAACTGTATGTAACAAGAAAAGGTAATGTTAAGGTTTTCGACAGTAATAAAGAAAGAGTTACATATTATTGTGAACATAGCGATTTAGTCAACAAAGCAATAGATTTTAATGAGAATTATGCAAAGTTTTTTGGCAAAAATGTAATAATAGAATGTAATAGTGATAAAAAATTCATTGTGGAAAGACTTATAACTGAAGCAGGTTTATGGAGAAATAATAAATCTGACTTAGCAGAGATGTCGGAATGGTTAGGAAAAAGTCTCTGTAATTACGAACGTAGTCTGACTGAGAATGATAAAAATTATGTAAATTATGATAAGTATCTGAAAGAAGTATATAGAAATGCGAAAAGTGAACAGGAAAAATCACTTTTAGACAGAATAGCAAAAGCTCTTAAAAAAGATGATAATTATAATATGATATTTATTAACCAGCATAATGACCTGGTGTTATCTAATATTCTCAAAGAGAAAACAGGATATACAGTATTTGATTATGAATTCTATGGAAAGAATTTGTTCTACTACGATTTCCTCTTATGGTTTGTATGGAAAGCAATATATTATCGTGAAAAGGAATATTTTGATGGCTATATGCATGGTAAAATGGATAAAATGATACAAAAATTGTTTGAGGAAATTGGCACTCAGTTTGATGATAAACGAAGAAAAGAGTATGTATATCTGTTTGTTCTTGCAAATGTTAATATGCATCTGGTATATAAAGAAGGAATAGATTTCAGAAAGTATAATGAATTTCTGGATTATGTGGATAATTATGTTATATAACATTTTACAATAGAGGTAATTAAACAATGAATAACGATTCAATATTAAAGATAAAATTTAATAGAAGAAGTGTAAGCCTTTGCCTGTTTTGGTTGTTATACTTTATGCCCTTAGCTATTATGCGAATTATACCAAATGGTCAGTTATTGTGTATATTTGTACGTATGCCGATAATCTGCATAATAATAGGTAATTACATCAGAAAAAGTGATGGTATATTAAGAATTTCAAAGTACTGGATATATGTGATATTGATGCTCGTCTGGAATGTATTCACCATAGTATTAGGTACTCCGGGACAGACTGTAACATATGTGTTATCTACATATACAATTATAGAGATGCTTATAGTTATTGCATATTCTATTAACACTGATGGATTTAATGGATTAAAACCATTATATGTTGTGAGCATATTCTATATATGGATAAGTTTTGCAGTAATGGTATTGTTTCCGCATGGATTATATATGAGTTCACAAGGTTCAAGTATTGTACGTGCACAATGGTTATTCGGCTCTAAGAATAATACACCGATATTTATGATAATATTCAGTATGGTTATAATGGCAATAACATTGCATGAAGAAAATACAAGAACCAGAATTAAGAATACAATTATGAATATTTCTGTATTGCTTGCGTGTTTTGAGAGTACATCAGCAAGTGAAACAAAAGTTATATTTATGAAAGGATCATCGACAGGAATTATTGTATCAATGGCGATGATAGCACTCTTATTATATGTAAATGTACCGAAATGGCTGGTAAAGAATAAATTAGAAATTTTTAATATAAAAAATGTCATAATTGCAATAGCCGCTGTAAATATTGTTGTATTAGGCGGTGCAAATATTTCATTTATCAAGAATTTCATAGAGAATTATATGCATAAGAATATGACATTCTCAGGTAGAGTTTATGTATGGGATAACTGTATACCATATATTATGAAATCACCTATTGTGGGGCATGGATATGTAAGTAAGGTATTCTGGACCAATGGTGCAACAAGTACATATAACATATTCCTTGGAATATTGGAGTATTATGGTATACCATCTTTAATCTTATTGATACTAGCAGCGTTAACACTAAAGACATCAAAGAAAATGTCAGAGCAGATTATGCTTATGGGTATTTTGCTGGTTGCTATTAATGGATTAATGAGCCAGATAGATGGAAAATATTTGTTATTCTTTATGACAATAATCCAGGTTACTGAGAAATGGTATAGAAATAATGAAAAGTTGTATGAGACAGAGATAGATAATAAAGAGAGAAAGAAGTAAATTTATGATAGTAGAAAAGAAAAATTCAAGGGTATCTAATACTATATACAATTTTGTTAGTAGTATGGGTGGACAATTTATCACAATATTAATGCAGTTTATAGTAAGAACTGTATTTATTAAGACTCTTGGAAAGTCATATCTAGGTATTAACGGATTATATTCAAATATTTTAAATATGTTGTCATTGACAGAATTTGGATTTTCAAATGCAATTTTATTTAAATTATATGAACCAATTGCTAAAAATGATTATAAAAGATTAGCACAGTTAATGGAACTATATAAAAAAATATATAGAATTATCGGGGCCATAATTGCGGGCGTAGGGCTATGTTTAATTCCGTTTTTACCAATATTGATAAGTGATTATGATAAATTAGAAAAATTACATATAAATGCAGTTTTTATATTTATATTATATCTATTAAAATCAGTTACATCATATTTGTTTTTTTCTTATAAAAGTGCTATAATTAGAGCTAATCAGAAAGAATACTTAATCAATATTGTAAGTTATGTATTCACAATTGTAGCGGGAATTGCACAGATTATTTGCCTTATATTATTTACGGATTTTGTTATTTATGTAGTGATATTGGTTTTGCAGGTTATATTGCAGAATATATGTTGTGCAAGAATGGCTGATAAAATGTATCCTTATATAAATGAAAAATGTGAAGAAAAAGTAGCAACTAAAGAGATAAAAGGGATATTTAAAGATTGTTCAGCTCTTTTTATATACAATGTAAACAGTTTTGTTATTAAGTCAACAGACAATATAATTATATCGGCGGTTATGGGTATATCTTATGTAGCATTGTATTCAAATTATTATATTTTATATACTACATTTTATACTTTATTTAGCAAAATATATGATTCATTAACACATAGTTTGGGGAATTTACACACAGAAAAAGATAAAGCACACGAATATCAGATATTTAAGTCAATTAATCTTGTAACATGTATAATAGGTGGGACAGCATTCGTAGGTATTGCTTGTGTTGCTGATGAATTAATAACAGCATGGATTGGTTCATCCTGGGTAATTAAACAGCCCTTCGCATTTCTAATTGGATTGGAATTATATACATTGGCAGTTTGTAAACAATTTAATAGATTTAGAAATATAATGGGATTATTTCAACAGGCAAAATACAGACCGGTTGCAGGTTGTATAATAAATTTAGGTGTATCGGTAGCATTAGTACATGTATGTGGAATTTATGGTGTTTTGATTGGTACAATAGTGGCAGACTGGCTCACTTTTGTATGGTTTGATCCAATGATAATACACAAATATGGATTTGAAAATAAATTTTCTCTTATTCAATATTATCTAAGGTTTGCAAAGCAATTTCTTATTGTTGTGATGGTGGGTATTGTAGATTACATTATTTGTAATAATTTTCTAACTGGCTGGGGTTGGTTATCAGTAGTAGTTCATTCAGCAATATGTGGAATTAGTGTTCCTCTTGTTGTTTTTCTTATATATAGAAAAACTGAAGAGGGAAAATATCTTGTAGGTATTGCTAAAAGGATAATAAATAAATTTATTCACATAAAGAAAAATGCGTAAGAATAAATTGTAATGTAGCTAAGAATATACAAATGGAGAAAGGACGTGACGACATGGAGAAAAAATTAAAAAGACTTGTAGCGATATTGATGGCAGTCACACTAATTATTGGAAATTTAGATATTTCACTGGTTAAGACAGTTTTTGCAGATGAAATTTCTAATTATTTCACAATATATTATCATGAAGATATGGATAGTGAAGCATCAAGTATCATATCACATGTTGAATATGGAGTGACAACGAAAACACTTACAGCAACGGACTTAGGGTATTCGAGAAGTGGAAAACTATTAAGAGGTTGGTATGTAAGAAGACAGTATGATGGAAAATGGGCATACACGTTAGATGGAAACACGGTAATATGGGCAACCGAATGTCCAGAGGGTGCTTCTTTATGTTTGTACAAGGAAGGAATAACAGTAGCTAAGACAGTACCAGCAGGTAGGGCAATTGATTTTTATGGTGTATGGGTAGATGATTATTTTACAGTAAAATATCATAAAGATGATAAATCGGAAGCAAGTAATATAACAACAAAAGTAACATATGGAACAGATACAAAGACACTTACAGCGGAAGAACTTGGCTTTGAGAATAATGGATTAGCATTATCAGGTTGGTATGTGTATAGAGAAAGTGATGGAAAATGGGCATACACGTTAGATGGAAACACGGTAATATGGGCAACCGAATGTCCAGAAGGTGGCTACTTATGCCTATATACAAGTGGAACACATGTTGCCAAGACTGTTCCAGCAGGAACAGTAGTTCATTTCTATGGTGTTTGGGTAGAAAATAGCTACACAATCAAGTATCATAAAGATTTAAACAGTGAAGAATCAAAATACACAACGGTAGTAGAATATGGAACTCCTACGGATACATTATCAGCAAATGAACTTGATTTTAAAAAAGAAAATAGTGTACTGGGAGGGTGGTATGCAAAGAGAGAAAGTGATGGCAGATGGGCATATACATCTGATGGAATAAATGTTAACTGGTTATCAGAGTCAGAGGCTACATCAAATGACAAATTATATGTATATAATCCCAATGTTAATGTAGCAAGAACTGTAAAGCCTGGAGAAACAGTACATTTCTATGGGAAATGGATATCAGGAAATATAAATGTATGTGATTATGGTGTTGATGGAACAGATAAAACAGATGACATCGATGCATTAAATAAGGTCTTAGAAATTGGTAGAGATAATGATACGCCGATTACGGTAAACATACCGGAGGGTACATATTATATAAGTAAAAGACTTAATATATATTCTAATACGACACTTGTTCTAGATGCGAATGCCAAAATTGTAAGACTTGATGAAGACCAGGAGATGTTACAAAGTTGTCAAGGAAAAGGTGAGCTTTTAGGTGGATATGACCAGACTTCGAATATAACTATTATAGGAGGAATATGGGACGGAAACATTACAGATACAACTGTAATGTGTGATGTGCTAAGATTCAATCATTGTAACAATATAACTCTTAAAGATTGTACAATTAAGGGATATTGCGGAAGACATATGGTTGTTTTTGCAGGTGCTAATGGAGTAGTAGTTGATAATGTTACTTTTGAAGATGCACATTTGTATACAGGTACGGAACCTGATACGGAAAACTATTACGTATATAATGAAGATGGCAGCATAGATTATGAGAATTCGTATAGAGTTATGGAAGCACTACATATTGATTGTATAACAGAGGATGGGACATCAGAGGTTCCAGCATTACCATATGATGGTACATTATGTAACAATATTGTAGTAAAAAATTGTACATTTAATAATCTTATATCAGGTATTGGTAATCATGCTTTAATAGATAATAGAGGAGTAAATTTTGAAATTAGTAATAATAAATTTAATAATATTAAAGCAATATGCATAAATGCATATAACTATAATAATGTTAATATAGATTCCAATATAGCAACAAATGTAACAGAGTTTTTAACATTGAGAAATTCATCGGGTGTTGTTAAGAATAATAGTGTGGAAATAGCTGCTGACGAGTTCATACCTAATCGTATGGGAATGAATATATATCAGGATAATGATGCAGAAATTTCAGGAAACACTATCAATAATTCCAAAACTTATGGAATACGCATAACTAATGGAGATAATATAAAATTAACAGACAATAATATTGATAATAGTAAGACTACAGGGCTTTTTGTGAATAATTCCACAGGTTGTGTAATTTCAAAAAACGATATAAATAATTCAGGTAATTATGGTGTGCTGATATCTTCATCAGAAGCAGAACTAAATAATAATTCCATTAATACAAGTGTAAGCCATGCGGTTATGCTTAGGGTTGGTTCAAAAGTAAAACTAAATAATAACATTGTTAAGTTAGCCGGAGAAAATGGAATTAATGTTAATGATTCATTAGCAGATATTTGTGAAAACAATGTTGAAAACAGTAAATTAGTTGGAATTATGCTATATAATTGTCAGTATACAGACAATATCATTAGTAAAGTTAATAGAAATACTGTTAATGGTTCAGAGAATGATGCCATCCAGCTAGCTAATAGTAAGGCCGATATTGAATATAATATAATCAGTGGTACTGGTAATAATGGAATTCTGTTAAATCAGAATTCTGAAGCACTTATATCTGATAATAAACTAACAGATATAGGATATAATGGTATTTTTATAAATGCCAGTAGAGGTAATATTAAAAATAATAGTGTAGATGCACCTAAAAATTATGGAATTGTTATATATAATTCAAAGGATAAAGAACAATACACTATAAAAAATGATGTGATAAATAATACAATTACAGATTCAGTATTTGAAAGTATTTACTTTACAAATAGTGATGTTAACCTTGCAAATAATAATAATATATCTGGTTGTAAGACTAATGCAATATATGCAATGGAAAGTAATGTTAAGGAAATAAATAACAATGTTGTAATAAATCCGATAAATAACGGTATATATACATATAAAGCCAATGTATCAGATATTAATAATAACAATGTTTCAGGAGCCGGTATTAATGGAATATATATATCAACGGCATCGATTGTAAAAAATGTACTGAATAATATAGTAAAAAATTCGTCTAATTATGGAATATTAGTATCATCAGCAGAAACAACATTAAAAAATAATACAGTAGATACCACTACAAAACATGGTGTTGTAATTAGGGATAAATCGAAAGCAGTTTTAACTGGAAATACAATTAGAGGAGCCGGAGAAAACGGAATTAATATAAATGCTGCATTAGCAGATATTAGAAAAAACAATATTGATGCAAGCGGACAAGTCGGAATAATGTTATACAACTGCCTATATACAGGTAATGACATAAATAATGTTGTAGAAAATACAGTTACAAATTCCGGAAATGCTGGAATTAAGGCTAATTTGTCATCTAATATTAATGTTGAAAACAATGATATAGATATTACAGGAGCAGCAGGTATCTATATACATACTGTAGATAATGCAGAAGTTATAGGTAATGATATACAGAATTCAAAGGGTAATGGAATTCAGATATATAAAACCAATATTGCGAATATTAAAGATAATTTTGTTACAGCCAGTACATTACATGGAATAACTGTAAATGCAAGTAAAGAAGTTATTCTTACAGCCAATGATGTAATAAATAGTGGTAAAAAAGATATTAATTCAAATGATGCAAGCACAGGAAAAGCAAGCAATAATGCTGTGAGTACATCAGGAACATATACATATAGTAAAACAGATTTTCCGATAACAGATACAAAAATTTCCATAAGGCTTGCGGACATTGAAAATATAAATGAACAAAACTATACTGGAAATGCAGTAGAACCGGAATTAAAAATAACATATAATGGAACAGAACTTGTTAAGGATATAGATTATCAGGTTGTCTATGATAAAAATACTGAACCGGGAAATGCAATGGTCATAATTACAGGAATAGGTAGTTATAGTAGTTATGTAGTTAAAAATTTTACTATCAAAAAACAAATCATAACAGGCTGGCAGAAAATAAGTAGTAAATGGTATTATTATAATAGCTTAGGCGTAAAGCAGACAGGCTGGCAGAAAATAAGTGGTAAATGGTATTATCTTAATAGTTCAGGAGTGATGCAGACAGGCTGGCAGAAAATAAGTAGTAAATGGTATTATCTTAATGGTTCAGGAGTGATGCAGACAGGCTGGCTAAAAAAGGCTAATAAATGGTATTACTTTAATGGCTCAGGAGTGATGCAGACAGGCTGGCTAAAAAAGGCTAATAAATGGTATTACTTTAATGGTTCAGGAATAATGCAAACGTCAAAATGGATAAATAATAAAGGAAAATGGTTTTATTTTGATGAACTTGGAATAATGCAGACCTCAAAGTGGATAAAAGGTATATACTATGTAAAAGAAGACGGAAGCATGGCCATTGATGAATGGGTATGTGGTGGTAAATATTATGTTGGTTCTGATGGTAAATGGATAAAGGACGCAACAAAATAAAAAAACTATGTTCTGGAAGTTCCATAACTATAATTATAATATAGATATGAGAATTTTCAGAACAATTAATGTAATGACAATAAAAAAAAGAAAGAATTAGAGGAAAATGGAAGAGATTAGAATAATTATTGCAACACATAAGAAATACAGAATGCCTGAAGACAAAATGTATCTTCCGCTCCATGTTGGAGCAGAGGGTAAAACAGATGATAGCGGAAAACCACTCGACTTAGGTTACATAAAGGATAATACAGGAGATAATATCTCAGAATTGAATCCAAGCTTTTGTGAACTTACGGGTATCTATTGGGCGTGGAAGAATCTTGATGCGAAGTATATAGGTCTTGCACATTATAGAAGACATTTCTGCATGAAGAAAAAGGGTAAAGATCCGTTTGACAGCATCTTAAAATATGAGGAGATAAAACCCTATCTTGGGAAGATAAAGGTTTTTGTACCAAATAAAAGAAAATATTACATAGAATCTTTATATAGCCATTATAAGCATACACATTATGCTTGGCAGTTAGATGAAACTAGAAGAATAATTAGTGAAAAGTATCCAGATTATTTGAAGTCATATGATAAAATCGTAAAAAGATCATATGGATATATGTTCAATATGATGATAATGGAAAAGGAATATTTAAATCAGTATTGTCAATGGTTGTTTAATATTCTGTTTGAGTTGCAAAAGATGAAAAACATGCCGGAATTATCAGCATTTCAGAATAGATTTTATGGAAGAGTTTCGGAAATTATCTTTAATGTATGGCTTGATTATCAATTAGAAAGTGGTAACTTAAAGAAAGAAGATATAAAAGAAATAAAGTGTATACATATTGAAAAGATAAATTGGACAAAGAAAATATTTGCATTTTTAAAAGCTAAATTTTTTAGTAAAAAATATAATGGCAGTTTTTAAGAGAGTGTATAGATTGACTAATTATATTTCGGGATTAAGTGATTTAGAAAAGCTTGTTTAATTGATATCACAGAAGGAGTAAATTACTGATGGCAAAACAGATATATTATATAGATATTAATCGTATTAAAAGGAATACTGCAGGTTCAAAAGCTAAAGATGATATTGCAGATATATGTAAGAAAAATGGATATAACAGAGTGGTACTTCCGACATTTCCTGATAAAGGTAGTAAAATATATAAGAAATTGTGGCTTTGCATTATATGTCCTATCAATTGGATAAAATTATATTTCAAAATACCAAAAGATGCGATTGTACTTTATCAACATCCAATGTATGGTAATAGATATACTAATAAATGTGTACCAATATTGAAAAAAAGAAAGAATATTAAATTTATAGCAATAGTACATGATTTAGAATCATTAAGGCAGGGAATAGCGGGAGTAATAGAAAATAATACCAAAACCAATGAAATTGCAGATAATATGCTTTTAAAGAAAATGGATTATGTTATTTGCCATAATGAAAAGATGAAGAAGTATCTTATTGAAAAAGGATTTGATAGTAATAGACTAATACTACTTGGAATATTTGACTATTTGACGAATATTGAGAAATCCGAACAGATAACCCCTTTTGATAATAATAGATGTGAGGTGTCTATTGCAGGAAATTTAGCTATTGGTAAGAGTGGCTACATATATGAACTCATTAAGGATTATGAGAATAACGACAAAATATTTATAAACCTCTATGGTAATAACTTTGACGAAACTAAAGCAACATCTAATTCAAAATGGCATGGTTCATTTCCGGCAGAAAAATTACCGGGCATAATAGCAGGTAACTTCGGGATTATATGGGATGGACCAAGCGATGAGAGTTGTAAAGGTAATACAGGCGAATATTTAAAATATAATAATCCACACAAGACATCACTTTATCTTGCATCAGGGCTTCCGGTAATAATATGGAAGCAGGCTGCAATGGCGGATTTCATATTAAAGAATAACCTGGGTATAGCAGTAGATTCATTAAAAGATATCAGTAAGGCAATAAGCGGATTAAGTAACGAAGAATATGAAATAATGCGTAAGAATGTTGAAATTATAGGAAGAAAATTAAGGGAAGGAGAATATTTTACAAAGGCATTTTCTACAGCTTTAGATAAGATAGAGAATGAATAATAAAATATATTTAAGCAGACAATTATGGTAGATTTAAAGATAGAGTTACCAGACGGCTTTCTTGAAGAAGAAGTAAGATGTGATTATACGGTAACCAAAGACATTAAAGAAGTATGGGCAATAGAGATAGACTTGCTTATGCAGTTAGACGAAGTGTGTAAGAAACATAATCTCAAATATTACATTACAGATGGTACGATGCTAGGAACAGTAAGACATAAAGGATTTATACCATGGGATGATGATATAGACGTTACAATGTTTCGTGATGATTATGAGAAATTATTGAAAGTGGCAGAGACAGAGTTTAAATATCCATATTTCTTACAGACAGAATATAGTGACCCGGGTTGTCTAAGAGGACATGCACAACTTAGAAATTCAGCAACTACAGGAATATTGAAGACAGAAGAGGGCAAATTTAAGTTTAATCAAGGATTATTTCTTGATGTATTCGTAATGGATAACGTTATTGATGATAAGAAGTTATACGAGCAGCAGAAGAAAGATGCAGAAAAATACAGGAAAAGAGCTGTTAAATATGCGAGATGGTCTACTAGATATTATAAGCAGAATACATGGCAGAGCAAAGTAAAGGGAATATTATATCCGGTTGTAAATACGTTTTTAAGAAAGACTAAGCTTGAAGAGAAGAACTTTAGGAAATTTGAAGAGGTCTGTAAGAGGTATAACAATATGGAGACAAAGTATGTGACAACTTTAGAGTTTTCGTTCGATATAGAGAGATGGGGCAAGAGATTAAAGTCATATTTCGATAAGGTTGAATATATGCCATTTGAATTCATAAAACTTCCGATATCAGTTGATTATGATGAGATGCTGAGAAATGATTATGGAGACTATATGGTATTCAAGAAAGGAGCCAGCGCACATGGTGATATGATAATTGACACAGACAGATCATATACTGAATATATTAATAAGATAACAAAAGATAAGAGTGGAAATAAATAGATATAACTAAATATAGCAAAATACGGCAGGATATAACAGTGATTATACCAGACTAGACAAAAAACTACAGATATGTTATAGTTTGGTTCGTTGCCTATGAAAAATAAGGAGATATGTAATGGTCGAGAATAAAGTTAATAACGCGGAAGATAAAGATATTAAGAGATGTACAGAAGAAAGTGAAGCAGAAAAAATTGAGGATAAAGAAGTGGCTGAGCTTATTGCCAAGGTGATGAAAGTACCATTAGATGGTATAAAGAATGTATCAGCACTAAAGAAAGGAATGACTAACCGCTCATTTATATTTGAATATGAAGATAAGAAATATATTATGAGAATACCGGGGAATGGTTCAAAAGAGACCGTTAACAGGGAAGAAGAAGCGGCAGTTTATAATATTATCAGCGATAAAGATATTTGTGATAATATAATATATATTAATCCAAAAACGGGTTACAAAATTACTGAATATATAGAAGATGCGAGAGCATGTGATCCGTTAAATGAAGAAGATTTAAGAAAATGTATGAAGAAATTACGTGAATTTCACAATATGAAATTGAAAGTAGGTCATACATATGATTTATTCTGGTATCTGGAATATTATGAGAAGCTTTGGAAGGGCAGATCATCAATGTATCCGGATTATGAAGAGACTAAGAAGAAAATATATGAGTTAAAAGATTACATAGAAGAACACGCAGGCGAGATGGTATTAACGCATATTGATCCTAATTATAATAATTTTCTATTTAGTACAGACGAGAATGGAGAAGAAAAGTTGAATCTTATCGATTGGGAATATGCAGGAATGCAGGACCCTGATGTGGATATTGCTGTGTTTGGCACATATGCAATGTATAACAGGGAACAGATAGATAAGCTTATTTCAATATATTTTCCGGAAGGCTGTACAAGAGAAAGAAGAATAAATATATATTGCTATGTTGCAATTTATGCAATGTTAACAAGTAACTGGTGTGAATATAAGAGACATCTGGGAATTAACTTTGGAGAGTATTCATTAATGCAGTACAGATATGCTAAAGAATTTTATGATATTGCTAAAGCAGAGATGCGAAGCTAATAACTTTGATAGCCAGAGTTATCAGATTCATAATAATTAAATTTTGGCATAATAAACAGGTTCATAACAAATAAGATAACATATCAGGCATAGATATATGACAACTGATATGAAAATATAAGAAAGAAGGGCAGACAAATGCATCATGTAGAGCGAGCTATAATAATGGCGGCCGGTTTTGGTAACCGAATGAGGCCGGTTACGGATACGATACCTAAGCCTTTAGTAAAGGTAAATGGTAAGAGAATGATTGAAACATGTATAGATGGATTATTAGCTAATGGGATTACTGAAATATACATAGTTGTAGGATATCTTAAAGAAAAGTTCAACGTTATTAAGGAGAAATATCCTTTTATCCAATTCATTGAAAATCCCTATTATGAAACATGTAATAATATTTCCTCATTATATATGGCGAGGGAACATTTAAAGAATGTACTTATACTTGATGGAGATCAGGTAATTCGCAACGCAGAAATATTAAGACCTGAGTTCGAACGTTCGGGATATAATTGTGTATGGACAGATGAAGATACTATCGAATGGACTCTTACTGTAGAGAATGGTATTGGTGTGTCATGCAGCAGAATCGGTGGGAATCATGCATGGCAGATGTTCAGCATATCAAGATGGACAGAAGAGGATGGACAAAAGTTAAAGAGACATTTAGAACTTGAATTCATAGAGAAGAAGAATACCAAGATATATTGGGATGATATACCATGCATCTGTCATTTTGATGAATATAAGATGGGCATTATGGAAATGAAGAGAGAAGATATGATAGAAATTGACAGCTTAGAAGAGTTAATTGCGATGGATAGCAGTTATGCGAAATATAAAGAGAATTAATAGAAATAAATTATAAGGCTTAGGATATAAGAAGACATTAAGTATATGCCTGGTATAAATTAAAGGATAAAAGACATAGGAGAGCAGAGATGGAAAATAAAGAGCAGAGAAGAAGTAGTGATATTGACTGGTTTTCAATGATAGTACCATTGTTAGGTGTTATAGCAGTATGTATATGGATATTTTTGTCACCAAGACAGTCAGAGATAATAATACAGAAGGTAAGAAGTTTCTTCAGTGATGATATAGGAATAATATATGCAATCGTGGGACTTGGAATGTTTGCATGTACAATGTTTGTTGCATTTTCTAAGTATGGAAAGATAAAACTTGGTAAAGAAGATGATAAACCTATATATTCGTCTTTTAGCTGGGGTGTAATGATATTTACAGCTACAATGGCAGCAGATACATTATTCTATTCATTATGTGAATGGGCATTATATGCAAATGAACCATATATCAATAGTTTGGGTGGTATTCAGAAATGGGCATCAACGTATCCGTTATTCCATTGGGGACCAATAGGATGGAGTTTCTACATAATGGTAGGTGCGGCATTTGGATTTATGCTTCATGTAAGAGGCAGAGAGAAACAGAAGTTCTCTGAAGGATGCAGACCACTTATTGGTGATAAGGTAGATGGAATATGGGGCAAGATAATCAATGTTATTGCTATATTTGCATTAATAGCGGGAACCGCGACGAGTTTCTCAGTATCAACACCATTGCTTACAAGAGCACTTACAAGAGTATTTGGCTTTAAACAGGGAACAGGGCTTACAATGTGTGTATTACTTGTAATTGCTTTAGTATATACATTAACAGTACTTTTTGGAATGAAAGGTATACAGAAGTTAGCATCATATTGTTCATACCTTTTCTTCGCACTTTTATTATACGTTCTTATAGGTGGACGTGAGGCTACATACATATTAGAAACAGGTTTTTCGGCAATAGGTAATATGACACAGAATTTTATTGGAATGGCTACTAATCTTGATCCACTTCGTGAGAATATGTTTCCACAGAACTGGACAATTTATTACTGGGCTTACTGGCTTACATGTTGTGCAGCAACACCATTCTTTATTGGTAAAATCAGTAAAGGAAGAACAATTAAGAATACAATATTAGGCGGATATGCATGGGGACTTGCAGGAACTTTTGTATCATTTATAATTCTTGGTAATTATGGTATGGCACAGCAGTTAAAACATGGTGTGGATATCAGTGGAACAATTGCCAACACAGGTGATTATTCGGCAGCCATACTTAAAATATTTGATACATTGCCATTATCAAGCATTGGCTTAATTATGTTAGTAATTACAATGATAACGTTCTATTCTACAACACTAGATGCATTAACGATGGTTATATCATCATATTCATATAAGAAGTTAAAGGCAGATAAAGAACCACATAAAGCAGTAAGAACATTCTGGGCAATAGTATTCGTGTTATTTCCAATAGCGCTTATATTTGCAGAGAACTCGATGTACAGCTTACAGTCGGTGTCGGTAATATCAGCATTTCCGATGGGCGTGGTGGTTATAATGGTTATAGTAAGTTTCTTTAAAGATGCTAATAGCTATATAAAAGATAAGAAATCAGGAAAAACGTCATAATTAATATTAAATATAACAAATATAACACATAGAGTAATTTTTTATAGACAGATATTACTTTATGTGTTATATTTTTACTAGACGTTCACGAAATGTAAAAAGGAGACAATTATGAACAACCAGGAAAAAGATGTATTAAAATATATATTTAAAGATAAAAGTATTAATCAGAGAATGATAGCTGAGGCAACGGGACATTCATTAGGAACTGTTAATAAATGCATTAAAGAGCTTATAGATAATAAATATTTAGATGGTGAAATGCAGCTGTTACCTAAGGCGTTAGAATTAATTAAAAAGAGCAGACCACAGAATGCTATTATTTTAGCAGCGGGTTTCGGAATGAGAATGGTGCCAATTAATACTGAAGTATCTAAAGGAATGTTAGAAGTTAAAGGAGAACCTCTGATAGAAAGAACTATTAAGCAGTTACATGAGGCAGGTATAGATAAGATATACATAGTTGTTGGTTTTATGAAAGAACAATATGAATATCTGATAGATAAATATAATATAGAAATGGTTGTTAACAGCGAATACTCTATGAAGAACAATCTGTATTCGGTTAACAAAGTTATAGATAAGTTATCTGATTCATACATTATTCCATGTGATATCTGGTGTAAGAATAATCCTTACGATGGTGTCGAATTATATTCGTGGTATATGGTAAATGATACAAAGAATATCGAGAGCACAGTAAGTATTAACAGAAAGAAAGAATTAATACCTGTCAAAGATGACGAGCAAGGCAATGCTATGATAGGAATAAGCTATCTTACAGGTGAAGATGCGGCTTTAGTTAAAGAAGAGATAATCAGGTTATGCGAAAATGAAAGAAATAGTGATAAATTCTGGGAAGAAGCATTATTTACGGATAGAATTAAGGTAGCAGCTAAAATCGTAAAGAGTGGTGATGCTGTGGAGATAAATACATATGAGCAGTTAAAGGAATTAGATGGTGAATCGGCGAATCTTAAGTCAAAGGCAATTGAAATTATCGCTGATGTTATGAGCGTAGGAATAGGAGATATAAAGAATATTGAGGTGCTTAAAAAGGGAATGACGAACCGCTCATTTTTATTCAATTGTAAGGGTAAAAAATATATTATGAGAATACCAGGTCCCGGAGCAAATGAGATGATAAACAGGAAGCAGGAGGCAGAGGTTTATAACGTAATAAAGGATAAAAAAATCTGTGACGAGATAATATTTATTGACCCGGATACAGGTTATAAAATAACAGAATACATAGAAAATGTAAGAATGTGTGATCCATTCAATAAAGATGAAGTAAGCCGATGCATAAGCAGGTTAAAAGATTTTCATAAGCTTAAGTTAGAAGTTGGTCATGAATTTGATATATTTAAGAATATGGAATTTTATGAAAACTTATGGGAAGGCAAGCCGTCTGTTTACAGGGATTACATTGATACAAAAAATAAAATGTATGAATTAAAAGAATATATAGACAGTCACGTCAAAGAGAAAATCTTATGTCATATAGATGCTAATTGTGATAATTTTCTGTTTAGTAAGGCAGCTGACGGAACAGAGAAGATAACGTTAATAGATTGGGAATATGCAGGAATGCAGGACCATGATATAGATATAGCAATGTTTGGAATATATGCTATGTATGATAGAGATAAAATGGATGAATTAATTGACATTTATTATGAAAACAATTGCTTACCTGAAATACGGATAAAGATATATTGTTATATTGCTGTTTGTGGTCTGTTGTGGAGTAACTGGTGTGAATATAAGAGAAATCAGGGTGTTGATTTTGGAGATTATTCAATAAGACAGTACAGATATGCTAAAGAATACTACAGGATAGCCAAGGAGGAAATGGAGAAATTATAAATCCTATAAAAAGAGCCATTATAATGGCAGCAGGCTTAGAAAGCAGAACGAGACCGGTTACGGATACCACACCATACCTCTTGTTTGATGAGTTAATTAAACTAGATAAAAGTTATGAAAATATTGTAAATGGAGGAAAGAAAGATGAGTAAAGAAACGAAAAAGGAAGGATTAATAGGAAGATTAGACTGGTTTTCAATGATAGTACCTCTTATAGGTGTTATTGCAATGTGTATTATGTTTATGGTATTTCCGAATGAATCCACAGCAGTATTAAAGAATATCAGAGGTTTTCTGGGAGATGACTTCGGCATATATTATGCTATATTAGGACTTGGAATATTTGCATGTACAATGTTTATAGCATTTTCTAAGTATGGAAAGATTAAGTTAGGAAAAGATTGTGACAAACCGCAGTATTCATCATTTAGCTGGGGTGTAATGATATTTACTTCGACTATGGCAGCAGATATCTTATTTTATTCTCTATGTGAATGGGCATTATATGCAAATGAGCCATATATAGAGCAATTAGGCGGAATCCAGAAATGGGCATCTACATATCCGTTATTCCATTGGGGACCAATAGCATGGAGCTTTTATATTGTATTGGCTGTAGCGTTTGGATTTATGCTGCATATAAGAGGAAGAGAAAAACAGAAATTCTCTGAAGGGTGCAGACCGCTTTTAGGAGATAAGGTGGATGGTATTTGGGGGAAAATTATTGATTTAATAGCAATATTTGCATTGATTGCAGGTACGGCTACAACATTTTCGCTTGCAACTCCTCTGTTATCTACAGCACTTAGTGAAGTGTTCGGGTTCAACAAGGGTACAACATTAACAATTATAATTCTTCTGATTATAGCATTTGTATATACACTAACTGTTTTACTTGGAATGAAAGGTGTATCAAGACTGGCTTCAGGCTGTTCATACCTATTCTTTGCATTGTTATTATACTTCTTAATCGGTGGTAAAGAAGCTACATATATTTTAGAAACAGGATTTTCGGCAATAGGAAATATGACACAGAACTTCATTGGAATGGCAACCTGGTTAGATCCACTTCGTGAGAATTCATTTCCACAGAACTGGACAATCTATTATTGGGCATACTGGATGGTATGGTGTGTGGCTACTCCATTCTTTATTGGTAAAATTAGTAAGGGAAGAACAGTTAAAAATACGGTACTTGGTGGCTATGGATGGGGTCTTGCAGGAACGTTTACATCATTTATTATTCTTGGTAACTATGGTCTGGCACAGCAGATGAAGCATGGCCTTGATGTAAGTGGAAGTATTGCAGCAAATGGCGATTATTCAGCAGCTATTATGAAAATATTTGATACGTTGCCATTGTCAAGCATAGGACTTATTCTTCTGGTAATAACCATGATAGCTTTCTATTCAACAACTTTTGATGCACTTACAATGGTAATATCATCATACTCATATAAGAAATTAAAAGTTGATGAAGAACCTGATAAGAAAGTCAGAACATTCTGGGCGATTATGTTTATATTATTCCCGATAGCATTAATTTTCTCAGAGAATTCAATGTATAGCCTGCAATCGGTATCGATTATTGCAGCATTTCCAATTGGAATAATAGTAATAATGATAGTAGCAAGTTTCTTTAAAGATGCTAAGAAATATTTAGAGGAGAAAGAAAAACCAGTGATTTGCGAAGAAGATAAAAAAGAGACTGAAGCTAATAAGTAGAAATATTATAATATTAATATTCATAAAAACATTATCGATATAGTAGTAAATACTAATAAATATTGTTTAATAAATTAGTACTGAACTAATTGAACTTTGAAAATTAATATGGTAAAAAATAATTTTATATGCTAGTATATAAATATAGCTAGTAGTAAAGGCGGTAAGAAGTGTTGGGTGCAGATTTCTTACCGCTTTTTGATAACTAATGATTTGAATGATTCATAAATGTACGCAGGTTATATAAAAATATGAAATAACAGATTCTATATTTTGGAAACAGTGGATAATTTATGATGAGGTACACAGGAAAGATATAAAAAAGCAGATTTTGTATTAAGAAAAACAATGGAAATGGAGAGAAGTTATGAAAAAGTCAGAGAAAGCTATGGTATGTCAAATAAGACGTAGACATATATGCACAATTATGATTGCAATTATGGCTATGATTGTATTCAACATATGGTTTAACAGTGTAGAAACTATTGCGGCAGAAACTACAGATATTGTAACGTTTAGCCGGCAGAAATTTACTGAATCTACGTATTCGTTAAAAATAATAGAAATTCATTTTGTTTCGAAGAAGGATTTGCGGGGAAATGTATTAACAGAAATTAATAAGCAGTCAGGACAGGACATAAGTGTTAAGCAGGATGGCTCTGTAAAGGTATTTTTGATAGATACAAATAAAGCATATGTGGTAAGTATGAATAATAAGACGATGCAGCCGGATACATGTGCATATATGTTTTCTGATTACATGAGACTTTTAAAAATCGATTTTACGAATTTCTATACAGGAAATGTAACCAGTATGAAATATATGTTCAGGAGATGTTATGACATAACAAGTATAGATGTAAGTAAGTTTGATACACGTAATGTAACTGACATGCAATATATGTTTGCAGATTGTGAGAGTTTGAATTTTCTTAATCTGTCGAATTTTAATACTAAGAAAGTAACATATATGCAGTATATGTTTATGGGCTGTACACATTTGAAAGATGTCAATGTATCAAGCTTTAATACGCGCAATGTAACAGATATGAGATATATGTTTGAAGGCTGTGGTCTTACAAGTATAGATGTAAGTAACTTCGACACATCTAAAGTAACTGACATGGCATCTATGTTTGCAAGCTGTGGTAACTTAAGACACTTAGATGTGAGTAACTTTGATACATCCAAAGTTACTAATATGTCGGTTATGTTTGGTAGCTGTAGGAATTTAGCAGAATTAGACGTGAGCAACTTTGATACATCTAAAGTAACCAATATGGGAGGAATGTTTCGAAATATCTATGAAATAAGAGAGTTAGATTTGTCTAATTTCAATACTTCTAATGTTAAGAGTATGTATCAGATGTTTTATGGCTGTGATAAATTAAAAAGTTTAGATCTGGCTAATTTTGATACATCTAAAGTTACGGACATGACGAAAATGTTCTGGTTTTGTGATGAGCTAAAAAAAATCGGTGCAAGCAGCAGTTTTAAAGTAAATGTGGAAGCACCGGAAATGTTCGAATATTGTTATGACCTTGAAGGAGGAAGTGGAACAAAATATGTAATTGGCGGGAACAACATCGGTTCAGAATTTGCACACATAGATGGAGGAAGCAGTAATCCCGGATATTTTACAAGGACAGGCTGGAAGAAGCAGGGCAATAGCTGGACTTACATTAAAATTGACGGAAAAAAGACAAAAGGCTGGAAACAGGTTAAGCATAAGTGGTATTATTTTAATGGTTCAGGAATAATGCAGACAGGCTGGAAGCAGATTAATGGCAACTGGTTCTATTTTAATACTTCAGGTGAGATGAAGACAGGCTGGGGTAAGATTAATAATAAATGGTATTATTTTAATTCAGCAGGTCATATGCAGACTTCCAAGTGGATAGGTGGAACATATTATGTGAAAGCTGACGGAACAATGGCTATATCTCAATGGGTAGATAATGGCAGATATTATGTCGGCGCAGACGGAAAATGGGTAAAGAAAGGTTAAGTTTATGAATATTTTAAAGAAGTTAAAAGTTAATAATAAGAAATATGGTAAGCATATTATGGCATTGGTGATTATGGCATTAATGCTGGTTGTATCCGGATTTATTACAGATATGAAGGAAGTTCAGGCAGCAGATAATGCTAAAGTTATCATGTTAAAGAAATCTAAATTAAAGGCTGCAGTTCCTGACAGTGCTAAAAATATTGTATTTATTTCGAAAAAGGATATTAGGTCAGATATATCTGCAAAGATAGATAAATTAACAGGTACAGATATAAGCATTGATGGTGACAGTTCCATATGTGTGTATTTGGTTGGTGATACATATTATGTAGTAAGCATGAATAATGCAATAATGGCTATAGATGAATGTGATATGCTTTTTAAATATTATTCACAATTAGAAACGGTTGAATTTCGCAACTTTGATATACGTTATGTAGAAAGTATGAGTTATATGTTTGAAAGATGTCAAAGCCTTAAGAAAATAGATTTAAGTGGACTTGATGCGCGATATGTAACAGATATGTATGGGATGTTTAGTAACTGCTATGACCTCACAGAGGTTAACCTGAGCGGACTTAATACGGAAAATGTGACTAATATGGGAGATATGTTTGAAAAGTGCAGGGAACTTACAAAAGTTAATTTAAGCGGAATTAATACTAAAAATGTGGACAGTTTTGTTGGCATGTTTAGTGAGTGTAGTAATCTCAAGGAACTTGATCTTAGCAGTTTCAATACGGGTAGTGCGAGAAAAATGGATCAAATGTTTGCAGAATGTTCTATGCTTGAAAAACTGGATGTAAGCAGTTTTAATACGGAATATGTTACCAGTATGAGATATATGTTTAAAAATTGTGACTCTCTAACAAGTCTTGATTTAAGAGGATTTAATACGCGATATGTCATAGATATGGGAGCCATGTTTATGAATTGTGGGAAACTTACAACACTTAATTTAAAAGCATTCAGAACTGATAATGCCAGTAATATGGGCTGCATGTTTTCAGGCTGCACATCACTTAAAAGTATAGACGTAAGTCATTTTAATACGGAATATGTATCAAATTTTAACGGAATGTTTGAAAATTGCAGTTCATTAACCTCAATAGATGTAAGCAAATTTAAAACATCAAGGGCTGGAATGTGGGGGATGTTTATGGGTTGTAGTTCATTACAAAGCATAGACATAAGTAATTTTGAATTCAACGAGGCAGAATGGCTTGAGAGTATGTTTGAAGGATGCTCGTCACTCAAAAGCATAAAGATGCCTAAAGCCAAGGCTGCGAATGTTACAAGAATGGCAAAGATGTTTCAAGGCTGTAAGCAGCTAAAAAGTATAGATGTAAGCTGGATAACATCAGATTCTATATACACAATTGAGAATATGTTTAACGGGTGTACATCATTACAGAGTGTTAATCTTGGCAATCTTAATACGAAGAAAATAAGTGATTTCAGCTATATGTTTGGTGATTGTACATCATTGCAGGGAGTCAATTTAAGTTCATTTGATACAAGAAATGGAAGTAAATTTGATGGAATGTTTAAAAATTGCAGAGCTTTAACAAGTGTTAGCTTAAGAAGCTTCTCTACTGCAAAAGCTACATCATTTGACAGCATGTTTGAAAATTGTAATGCACTCAAATCGGTATATGTTAATAAATTTGATGTAGGAAGCGCAACTGTGAATAATATGTTTAGAAATTGTTATAGCATTACAGGAGGCAATGGCACAAAGTATTCAGGTTCAAAGAGTGCATATGTGCGTATAGACGGTGGAAGTGCGAAACCGGGCTATTTAAATAAAGTTGGTTGGATTAAAAAAGGAAACAAGTGGACATATAAAAAACTTGATGGAAGTCTTCAGACAGGCTGGATGAATCTTGATAAAAAATGGTATGCATTTAATGCTAATGGTGAAATGTATTCTGCTTGCTGGGTTAAATCAAGTGGAAAATGGTATTATGTTAATGAGTCAGGCGAAATGCAGACGTCAAAATGGCTGAAATTAAGCAATAAATGGTATTATGTAGGTAAAGATGGAATAATGCAGACAGGTTGGCAGCAGATAAATAAAAAGTGGTATTGTTTTGATGCCAGTGGTGTAATGCAGACATCTAAGTGGATAAGCAATACTTATTATGTAAAAGCTGATGGAACCATGGCAGTATCTGAATGGGTAGATGGTGGCAAATATTATGTCGGAGCTGACGGCAAGTGGGTTAAAGGGGCAAAGAAGTAGAATGAAAAACAAGAATATAGAATAAGTTAAGTGAATGTATAAAATAAAGTGGTTGCTGTGAGAATTATAGTAACAACTTTTTACAAAATAATATAAATTTATATAGACAAAAATTAATTGACATTTTATCGGTATACCGATAAAATGGTTTTAAGAGGTGAAGACTATGGATTTTGTTGCAGAATTAAAAAAGCAAAATATGAATATTAGAGTATGTTCACAAAAGAGTTGTATTCCATATGCAACGCTTTATCCAATAATAAAAGGACAGGTTGATTTGGGAACATGCACGTATTACACTGTAGAAAAACTTGCTAAAGTTTTAGGATATCGTCCGGATCAGATAGTTTATCATAAGGAAGATTTCCAGACATTTAGAAACAATCTTCATCATGATATAAAGAGAAATGATTTACAAACAGTGTTAGGAATTATTGAATGTGAAGATGTAGAATATTATCGATTTCATAGCGACTATATTAAAATGTTATATCTTGTTGCTACAGTTGACTACATCAGTAAGAAATATGATATTCCTTTGTGTGACAAATATAATGACATGCGAAATATGAAACTTGAAAAACCATTTTATGTGGGGGATTCTATGATTACAAATAAAAAATCCGGTATTAAAGAATTTGCTAAATATAACATTATAGAAGGGGATTTGTACGATGCAGTATAAAGGGAGAATTACAAGAGAAAATGCATTTGAGATAATAAAACAGTTTGCAAAGGAATATCGAAAAGAACTGGGAAAAGTTCCGGGAGAGATTATGATATTTCTGATGCTATTGGTGTAATGATTAGTGAGATGGAAATAGGTAATGTAATTACTTTTGAAGATATTCAAAATGCATATACAAAATTGTATAATGATAAATTATCTGAAGAATTAATGAATCAAATGAAGCTGATTTGTAATATGAATTTGGAAGAGTTAAAATCATATTATGGTAAACAAAATACATCTGAGCAGGAAATGGGTGAAAAAATTGTTACTTATATTGATGAAGGTGCTAATATCAATACGCATAATGTAGATGAAGTAATTGCAAAAATCAAAGAAAAATTAATAAAACAATAGTAAAGATAAAGATTGAAAATATATATTATTTCAGAGAAAATGGAGGAACTTATGAAAATGAATAAGAAAAAGATCACTAAAAGTATAAGATGTGTAATTACAACATTGGTTGTGATTATGACAATTCTTATTGGAAGTATGTATGTTAATTATGTAAAGGCTGATGCGGCAGAGAATATAGAAATATTTAATGATCGCGTGATGCGTAAAGCCATTGATGCTGACTGCGAAGAAATCATATTTATTTCTAAAAAGGATCTTCCTAAAACTGTGGCAGATAAGATAAACAAAATGAATGGAATAGACCTAAGTGAAAAAATGAATGGTTCAATAAAGCTATTTAAAATTGATAATTCATACTATATTGTCAGTATGAATAATGCCATAATGTCAATATCGGCTGGTGACTTTATCTTTTCGTATTATAAAGAATTAAAAAGCATAAAGTTTAATAATTTTGATACACGATATGTAACTGATATGAAATATATGTTTGCAGAAAGCGGGAAGCTTAAAGAACTTGATTTAAGTGGCTTCAATACAAGTAAAGTTACAGATATGTCTAGAATGTTCCAAGGCTGTAGTAGTCTTGAGAAAGTAAATATAAGCTCATTTAATACTAAAAATGTAACAAGTATGTATGGAATGTTCGATGGATGTAAGGTGCTTAAGAATATTGATGTTAAGGGATTTGATTCCCGGAATGTAACAAATATGGGCACGATGTTTCTTGGGTGTAATGCACTTGAGAATATCAATGTTAAGGGATTTGACACTCGAAATGTAACAGAGATGGGCTATATGTTCAGCGGCTGTGAATTATTAACCGGTATTGATGTAAGCTCATTTAATACATCTAAGACAACTAGTGTTGTTGGAATGTTTTATGGATGTACATCATTAAAAAGTATAGATGTAAGTAATTTTGATACGCGTAATATACAATATATGACAGCAATGTTTGCTGATTGCAGTTCATTAACACAGATAGATGTAAGTAATTTCAGAACTCCAAAACTTATTACGATAGCGGGGATGTTTAATAATTGCAGCAAATTAAGAAGCATAGATATAAGTAATTTTGATACAAGTAATGTAGAAACAATTTATAGAATGTTTGCTGGCTGCAAATTGCTTACTAATCTTAAGCTGCCCAAAACTAAGATTACTAAAGTAGATGATATGGAAGAATTATTTAATGACTGTTCGTCTTTAAGAAGTGTAGACTTAAGTATATTTGATACGAAGAATGTAAAATACTTTGACAAAATGTTTAGAAATTGTTATTCACTAACCAGTCTGGACCTGACAACTTTTACAACAACAAACGCAATAAAAATGAACAATATGTTTGAAAGCTGTATTGCATTGAAATCTGTATATGTGAAGAATTTTGATACAGCAAATGCTCAGAGAAAAAATATATTTAAGAATTGTTATAGTATTGTAGGTGGCGAAGGAACAAAATATTCAGTGGATAAAGATGAATATGCAAGAATAGATGGTGGAAGTTCTAAGCCGGGCTACCTTAGACAAGTTGGCTGGATTAAAAAGGGGGCAAAATGGAGTTATAAGAATTATGATGGAAGTCTTAAGACAGGCTGGCAGCAGATAAATAAAAGGTGGTATTATTTCAATGCAAATGGAGTAATGCAGACAGGCTGGCAACAGATAAATAAGAAGTGGTATCATTTCAATGCAAGCGGAGAGATGCAGACAGGCTGGCAGCAGATAAATAAAAAGTGGTATTATTTCAATGCAAATGGAGTAATGCAGACAGGCTGGCAACAGATAAATAAGAAGTGGTATCATTTCAATGCAAGCGGAGAGATGCAGACAGGTTGGCAGCAGATAAATAAAAAGTGGTATTATTTCAATGCAAATGGAGTAATGCAGACAGGCTGGCAGCAGATAAATAAAAAGTGGTATTATTTCAATGCAAGTGGAGAGATGCAGACAGGTTGGCAGCAGATAAATAAAAAGTGGTATTGTTTTGATGCCAGTGGTGTAATGCAGACATCTAAGTGGATAAGCAATACTTATTATGTAAAAGCTGATGGAATCATGGCAGTATCTGAATGGGTAGATGGTGGCAAATATTATGTCGGAGCTGACGGCAAGTGGGTTAAGAGTGCTAAAAAATAAGTAGAAAGCTAATGTAACATCTGCTTTGCAAAACGGAGGAATTAAAAGAATGCACAAAGAAAAAGCAATTAAAAAAATAAGATACGTGATTACGACGTTAGTAGTGTTTATGGCTGCCATCATGGGAAAATCGTATTTTAGTGTGGTGGAAGCGAATGCAGAAGAAACGGAACATAGTGCAGTATATGTCGAATCTAAAGGTGAAGATTCAATAAGTGCTGTACAGGTGACATCTAATAATGTAGCTGCATCTGAAGATAAAAGCAGTAATGTGAAAACAGGTTGGCAGAAAATAGACGGTAAATGGTATTATTATGATTCTAATTCAGTATTGCAGAAGTCGAAGTGGATAAACACAAATAGTAAATGGTACTATGTAGATAAAACAGGCGAAATGCAGACATCAAAGTGGATAAATGCAAAAAACAAGTGGTACTATGTAAGCAAAACAGGTGAAATGCAGACATCGAAATGGATAAACGTAAAAAACAAGTGGTACTATGTAGGCAAAACAGGTGAAATGCAGACATCAAAGTGGATAAATGTAAAAAACAAGTGGTACTATGTAAGCAAAACAGGTGAAATGCAGACATCGAAATGGATAAACGTAAATAGCAAGTGGTACTATGTAAATAAAACAGGTGAAATGCAGACATCAAAATGGATAAGCAGTACATACTACGTAAAAACTGATGGAAGTATGGCAGTGTCTGAATGGGTAGACAATAACAAATATTATGTTGGTGAAGATGGAAAATGGATAAAAACAGTCGTAAAAGGTCAGACAATTAAGTTTGGCATAGAGCCATTCAAAAAAGCAGTCCCATCTACTGCTACAAAGATACATTTCATAAGTAAAAAAGATATGCCGGCTGATGTGGCAGCTAAGTTAAATTCGCAGAAAGGCACAGACATCAGTTCGGATAATAATGGTGTAATAAAAGTATATGCAATAGGTACAGAATATTATGTTGTAAGCATAACTGATGAAAAAATGGGACCTAACAATTGTCCGTATATGTTTATGGATTATAAAATATCGGATATAGAATTTAAAAATTTTGATACGTCAAATGTAACGAATATGTCCTGCATGTTTGCAGGTTGTAGTGAATTAAAAGAGTTAAACATAAGCAATTTTGATACATCAAAAGTAAGAGATATGTCAGACATGTTTTACTCATGCAGTGAATTAATTGAATTGTATTTAGGTAACTTTAATACATCAAATGTAACAAATATGCGTAACATGTTTGAGAAGTGCAGCAAATTAAAAGAGTTAAATTTAAGCAATTTTAATACATCGAAAGTAACAGATATGTCAGATATGTTTTTTGGATGTGGTAATTTAAGTGAATTAAATATAAGTAATTTTAATACGTCGAAAGTAATAGATATGTCATATATGTTTGCCTGCTGTAGATCGTTGAGCCGGTTAAATGTAGATAACTTTAATACATCTAATGTAAAAACCACGAGCTTTATGTTTAAAGAATGTAGCAAATTAAATGAATTAAATTTAAGCAGTTTTAATACATCTAATGTAACAGATATGAAGTATATGTTTATGGGATGTAGTGGGTTGAAACAGTTAAACGTAAGCAGTTTTAATACATCTAATGTATATGACATGAGATATATGTTTATAGATTGTGGTGAATTAAATCAATTGGATTTAAGCAACTTTTATACATCGAAAGTAACAGATATGTCACATATGTTTAGTGGTTGCAGCGGATTAAATAAACTGGATATAAGCAATTTTGATACATCAAGAGTTATAGAGATGCAATATATGTTTAGTGAATGTAGTGGGTTGACCAGTCTGGATTTGAAAAACTTTAATACACAATATGTAACAAATATGCATATGATGTTTAAAAACTGTAGCAAATTAACACGATTGAATGTAAGCAGCTTTGATACTTCAAATGTAGTAAGCATGTATCATATGTTTAGTGGCTGCAGTTCATTAAGGAGTCTGGAATTGAGCAGATTTGATACTTCGTCAGTAACAATGATGGATAACATGTTTGATGGCTGCAGCAATTTAAGTAATCTGGATTTAAGTAACTTTAATACATCAAGAGTTATAGAGATGCAATATATGTTCAGGGACTGCAGTAAATTGGAACAATTGGATATAAGCAGATTTAAAACATCTAAAGTAACTAATATGCGATATATGTTTAGTGGCTGCAGTTCATTAAATAAATTAGATATAAGTAGTTTTGATACATCTAAAGTAACAGATATGTCACATATGTTTGCATATTGCAGTGGATTAAGCCAATTGGACATAAGTAGCTTTAATACGTCCGAAGTAACGCATATGGGAGGTATGTTCTATACTTGTTTAAATATCAGCACAATATATGCAAACAATAAATTTAATGTTGATAATGTCATAGAAGGTGATAACATATTTTATGGATGTAATAAACTTACAGGTGCAAAAGGAACGAAGTATGGAATGTATAAAAGTGATATAAAATATGCACATATAGATGGAGGTTCATCTAATCCGGGATACTTTACACAGACAGGCTTTATGAAAGACGGCAATTAAATTGTATACAGAAATGTAGATAGAAACAATGCAAGAGGAGTAAAGCAGACAGGCTTGCAGGATATCGACAGTAAATGGTACTATTTTACAAAGATGGAATTATTGAGAAATCAAAATGGACTGGCAATACCTATTACGTGAAGACTGACGGAAATATGCCGAAATCTGAAAAAACCTTAAAATAATTATCAAAATAACAATACATATATCATATTTTAGTGTTATAATAAGCATATATAGATTTCGGAAAAGCAAAGGCGGTTAAAATACATGAGAAACAGATTTAAGAAAATTATTTCTACAGTTCTGGCATTAGTATTGTCCGGCACGATGCTGATATCAGCACCTATATCAGTAAGAGCAGATTCTTCAATTGTAGACAAAGCGATAACATGGGCGATGAAAATTGCAAATGACAATTCGCATGGATATAGTCAGGTAAACAGATGGGGACCTGATTACGACTGTTCATCTTTTATAATCCAGGCATTTAAAAATGCAGGAGCAGATATTGATACAAGTAAAGTGAGTTATACCGGAAATATGCGTTCATATTTTACAACGCATGGTTTTATATGGATACCTTGGAGCCAGATAGGAGACAAGTCTAAATTAATAAGAGGCGATATACTTTTGTGTGAAGGAGTACATACTGAATTATACATAGGAAATGGGCAACTTGTAGGTGCACATACAGATTATGGATATCCACAACCCGGGGATCAGACAGGCAAAGAGATTTCAGTTACATCATATTATTACAGCTCATCACAGCCGTGGGGTGGTGTTTTAAGGTATTCAGGAAATGTTGCATCAAATTCCTGTGATTGTTCAACATCATACGCAGGGACATATGTTGTTAATACTGACGACTCATCATTGATAATGAGAAGTGGACATGGTACCGGATATTCGATAATTACAACTATTCCTGAGGCGACTGAAGTAAAGGTAACCAAAGGAAATGGTTCATGGGCTCATGTAGAATGGAATGGCTATAGCGGATATTGTTCTATGGAATATCTTAAGAAAAAATACAATAATCCAAAAGGAACAATTGACAGTATCAGTGGTGGTGTCGGAAGCGTAGATGTACGTGGCTGGGCATTTGATTCAGATGACATATCAACCTCGATATATATAGATGTTTATATAGGTGGTCCGGCGGGTTCGGGAGTACCATGTCATACTATAGTCGCAAACGGATACAGACCAGATGTTAATAAAGTATATAGTGTGGGTGATAACCATGGTTATTCCGAGAAAATATATACAGATTATACAGGACTACAATCAGTATACGTCTATGCAATTAATATTGGCGGCGGAGAGAATGTATTCTTAGGAACAAAACAGGTGAATATCGAAGAAAATACAGAGATAACAGATGGATGGCATGAAGAATCAGGCTCAAAATATTATTATGAAAATGGTAATAAGATAACGGGATGGAAGAAAATTGACAATAAATGGTATTATTTTGAAAATAATGGTATCCTGCAGAACTCAAAATGGATAAAAACAAGTAACAAATGGTACTATGTAGATGGCAGTGGCGTAATGCAGACCGCAAAATGGTTGAAGCTTAATGATAAATGGTATTATGTAGATGGCAATGGAGTAATGCAGACAGGCTGGCAGAAACTGAGTAATAAATGGTATTACTTTAATACATCAGGAGTGATGCAGTTATCAAAATGGTTATACATAAATAACAAATGGTATCATTTAGATGCAAATGGAGTTATGGAAACCTCTAAGTGGATAAGCGGTACGTATTACGTTAAAGCCAATGGAACAATGGCAGTATCGGAGTGGGTAGATAATGGCAAATACTATGTAGATGCTGATGGTAAATGGGTTAAAGGTGCTAAAAAATAGAATATAACAAATGAGAAAGAATGGAGGACTTATATATGAATAAGAAGATCATTAAAAGTATAAGGAACACAATTATGGCGGTTATTGCAATTGCAATCGTATTTGTTGGAATAGCGTTTTTAAACGATATGGAGGTAAGTGCAGCAGAAGAACAGATGGCAACTTTTGATAAATGGGTATTTAGAACTTCAATTTCAAATGATGCTACAGAGATATATTTTATGTCTAAAAAAGAGCTGCCTACAGACGTTGCTTCTAAGATTAATACTCTGAAAGGTACAGATATTAGTGTAGGTACAGATGGTTCAGTACAGTTATTTAGAATAGGAACAAGATATTATGTAGTAAGCATGAATAATGTGAAAATGCAGCCGGATACATGTAAGGCTATGTTTTCTAATCTGGATTCTTTAACAAAAGTAGAGTTTAAAAATTTTGAAACGAAAAATGTGATAGATATGTCAAATATGTTTATTGGTTGTAGTTCATTAAGCAACGTAGATGTAAGTAGTTTTGATACTTGTAAAGTAACAAGTATGGCGGCTATGTTTAAATGGTGTGAGAAAATAAGCAGCCTTGATTTAAGTGGATTTAACACAAGCAATGTAATAGATATGAATGATATGTTTAGAGCATGTAAAGGCTTAACAAATTTGAATTTATCAGGATTTGACACAAGTAAAGTAACCGATATGAATGGTATATTTGAAGCATGTGAAGGTCTGACAAAATTAAATGTATCAGGATTTAATACAAATAATGTAACAGATATGAGTTATATGTTTGATAATTGTATAAATCTTACAGAGTTAAATGTATCAGGATTTAATACAAGCAAAGTAATCGATATGAGTGGAATGTTTCAAAAATGCCAAAGCCTGACAAATATAGATGTAAGTAATTTTGATACAAGTAAAGTAACAGACATGAGTTATATGTTTAATATGTGCAAAGGATTGACTAACATAAACGTAGCTGGATTTGATACAAGTAGTGTAATCAATATGAATGCTATGTTTCAGATGTGTAATAACTTAAAAAATGTAGATGTAAGCAATTTTGATACAAGCAAAGTAACAAACATGAGTTATATGTTTAGTGGTTGTATGAATCTTACAGAGTTAAATCTTATGGGATTTAATACAGACAAAGTAACAAATATGAGTTATATGTTTAAAGAGTGCATTAATTTACAGAAAATAATTGTTAGTAATAAATTTAATGTAAATAATGTAACAGATGATGCAAAAATGTTTTTGCGAGCAAGAAAGCTTGTGGGTGAAAAAGGTACAGAGTATTCAGAAGATAAGGTATCAAAAGAATATGCCCATATAGATGGTGGTTCAACTAATCCGGGATATTTTACGCTTGCAGGAGTTAGTAAAGCAGGCTGGAAGAAAGTTGATAACAAACAGTATTATTATAACAGCAATGGTGTTTTACAGAAATTAAAATGGATAAAAACAAATAATAAATGGTACTATGTAGATAAATTAGGTGTAATGCAGACATCTAAATGGATAAAAGGTACATATTATGTGAAAGCTGATGGAACTATGGCAATTTCTGAAATAGTAGAAGGTAAATATTATGTAGGCACTGATGGTAAATGGCAGAAACTGAAAGGCTGGCAGAAGATTAATGACAAATGGTATTATTTTAATTCTAAATCAGTAATTCAGAAGTTAAAATGGATAAAAATAAACAATAAATGGTACTATGTAGATAAATCAGGAGTAATGCAGTCATCAAAATGGGTAAGTATCAACAAAAAATGGTATTATTTCGATAAATCCGGAGTAATGCAGACCTCTAAGTGGATAAGCGGTACATATTACGTTAAAGCTGATGGAACAATGGCAGTATCGGAGTGGGTAGATAATGGCAAATACTATGTAGATGCTGATGGTAAATGGGTTAAAGGTGCAAAGAAATAAAATAGAACATAGTTGATATCAACTGGATAAGGGGTATGAAAGAGTGTGTCATATATATCCTGCACATTTCATTTCATTTTCTATCAAAATTATATAGACAATCTACTTTTTGCGTGTTATTATGGAAATGTAGCACAAAAAAAGTAGATTTATAATAAAAAAATTGTGAATAAAACACATAAGATTGATTGTGTATTGAGTTTGCATTTTTTTTAATTATAAAATTTGTGAAAATTATGTTAAAAGGAGGACATTATTTTATGAAAAAGTTAAAAAATTTAACTTTGAAATGCGCATCATTTATGATGGCAACGGTGATGGTCGGAACAGGGTTCCTAGATAGTCTGACATTATCATCAAAGAGAATAACAGGCAACATATCGAATGGTATCGTTGCAGAAGCGGCAGAAACAGGGACGGTAAATGCAGATACGTTTTCGTGGGACAATGCATCTGTATACTTCTTGCTTACAGACAGATTTAGAAATGGTGATACATCAAATGACCATTCATACAATAGAGGACTGGATAAAAACGGAAATGTAATTAACGTTTCTGATGACAGGGGAACATTCCATGGTGGAGACTTTAAAGGTGTAACACAGTCAATCAAAGAGGGATATTTCAATAATCTTGGTGTTAATGCAATCTGGATTAGTGCACCATACGAACAGATTCATGGTTACATAGTAGGTGGTGATGGTTCACCAAGTTTTGCACATTATTCATATCATGGATATTATGTACTTGATTATACTAATTCTGATGCTAACTTTGGTACAATGGACGAGTTCAAAGAATTAGTAGATACAGCACATGAACATGGAATAAGAGTCGTAATGGATATCGTTCTTAACCATGCAGGTTATAACAGCTTATACGATATGAATGAATATGGCTTTGGTAGTGTTAAAAGTGGCTGGGAAGACTACTACTATTCAATGACTAATGTTAATAATAAAGATTACCATAGTTACATTGATTACGAGGCAGATGCTGTGGCATGGGGAAAATGGTGGGGCTCTGACTGGGTAAGAGCAGGACTTCCAGGCTACACAGCGGGTGGCGGAGATAGCTACACAATGTCGCTTGCCGGCTTACCTGACTTCAGAACAGAATCAACAGCAACAGTTGGTATCCCTGCATTCCTTGAGAAGAAATGGAAATCAGAGGGACGTTATGATTCAGAAGTAGCAGAACTTAAGAGCTATCTTAGTTCACATGGCTATGATATGACGGTTACAAACTGCATTTCTTACTGGTTATCAACATGGGTACGTGAGTATGGTGTTGATGGTTTCAGATGTGATACAGCTAAACACGTTGAATTTGCATCATGGAAGAGACTTAATGATATGTGTACAGAGGCTCTTAAGACATGGAAAGCGAATAACCCTGATAAGAAATTAGATGACCTTGATTTCTGGATGACTGGTGAATGTTGGGATCATGGTGTAGATAATGACGCATATTATTCAAAGGGTGGTTTCGACTCTATGATTAACTTCGAGACAACAGGCGGCGGAATGTTGGCTGAAGGTAGAATAGAATCAGTATATGCAAGATATGCAACAGCAATTAATGACACACCTGACTTTAATGTATTATCATATATGTCATCACACGACTCTACATTAGCTCGTGGTAATATGGTATACCTTGGTTCGGCACTTTTATTATTACCAGGTGGAATACAGATTTACTATGGTGATGAGACAAACAGAGGATTAGTTGATAGCATCCCATTTGATGGAAATGGTGGTGCAGGCCATTCACTCAGAAGTGATATGAACTGGGATTCAATTGATGAAACCGTTTTATCACATTGGCAGAAAGTCGGAACATTCAGAAATAGCCATATTGCAGTAGGTGCTGGTCAGAATACTACTATAACAACAAGTTCAGGACATGCATTTACAAGAACATATGAAAGTGGAAATATTAAAGACAGAGTTGCATTCTGTATCGCTGCAGCAGCTAATACAGAAGTTACAATGGATGTCAGCAATGTATGGAAAGATGGCGACAGAGTTGTTAACTACTATGATTCATCATCGGCAGTAGTTACAGACGGAAAAGTTACATTTAACAGTGGTGCAAATGGAACAGTTCTTGTTCAGGACCCTGATGGAAAACCATTAGTTACAATTAATGGTGAAGCTAAATTCAAAGGAACACAGAAGGTTACAGTAAGCCTTAAAGATACAAAACAGGCAGTTATATCTGTAGATGGAGCTAAGAAATTTATTGTTAAAGATGGTGATTCATTTACAATTGGTGCGACAGCTTATGAAGGCGACACAGTAACAGTTTCGTATACAGCCGAGAATGAAAAGGGCGTAGTCAATGGTAAGGCTACATTCTATAAAGCTTATGGAAATGAAGACGTAGGCGGCGGTGGAGAAGAAGAAAAAGAAGATAATATTATAAGAATTAAGATGGCAAATGGTTCAGCACCATATCTCTATGCATGGACTGGCGCCTCAACAGCATTAACAGATGCATGGCCAGGAACTAAGTTAACAGAGAAAGATTCGGATGGTTACTATACATTTGAATTTGCTAAGGATATATCAACATATAATGTAATTATTAATGATGGTGGCTCTGGACAGACATCAGATATAACAGGATTAAAGGGAAAAGTTACAGTTAATGTAGCTTCTGACTTTACAACAAAGATCAATGGTGGATCAGTTGAAGTTGTAGAGAATACAGTAACAATTCATATTAAACCATATTCAGATGTTGCACCTTTCTTATATGTTTGGGACAATTCAGGCAGCTACAATGGTGGTTTCCCTGGTAAGCAGTTAAGTAATCCTGATGCGGATGGCTGGTATACATTTGTTAAAGAGGGTGTGTCATCACTTAACTGTATAGTTGGCGATGGTGGAAGCTCAAACAGAACAGGTGATATTACTGGAATTACAAGTGAGGCATGGATAACAATTAAGAGCGCCGATAATACTAAGTATGATATAGAGAAGACTCCTGTAATTGAATCAAAATATACTTTATTAAGAAAAGAAGCAAGAGCTGTTAAGAATCTTACAGTATCAGATTATACACAGGCTTCATATAAGAAATTATATAGCTATATTGCACAGGCAGACAAGTTAGTGGCATTAGGTGAGAAAGAAGCAGATATTACTGAAGTAGAGACTACATATAATAATATAATAAATGCTAAGAAAGCATTGGTACTTGCAACACCATCTATTAGTTCGGCATCTGCAGGTTCTAAAGCAATAACAGGTAAGGCAGCTTATGGCTCAAAAGTAACAGTTAAATTAAATAATAAGACTTATACAGCTGTAACAGATGAGATAACAGGTGTATGGAAAGTCAATGTAGCAACTGCATTAAAGAGTACAGATGTACTTTACGTATCAGCTAATAGAGATGACTTGAAATCTGGCGAGCTTACATATAAGATGTCAGGCGGAGATGTTATAACAGTTGGCTGGAAAGAGATAGACAGTGAGTGGTATTACTTCGATGCATCAGGTGTTATGCAGACATCAAAATGGATAAATGGCACATATTATGTACAGGCAGATGGAACAATGGCAAAATCACAGTTAGTAGATAATAACAAATACTATGTAGATGCCAATGGTAAATGGGTTAAGACAACAAAATGGCTCAAGATTAATAACAAATGGTACTACAATGTATCTGGCAATATTCAGAAATCTAAATGGGTTAAGATAAATAGTAAATGGTACCATTTTGATGCATCAGGTGTTATGGAGACATCTAAGTGGATAAATGGAACATATTATGTACAGGCAGATGGAACAATGGCTAAATCAAAACTTGTAGATAATAACAAATACTATGTAGATGCCAATGGTAAATGGGTTAAGACAACAAAATGGCTCAAGATTAATAACAAATGGTACTACAATGTATCTGGCAATATCCAGAAATCTAAATGGGTTAAGATAAATAGTAAATGGTACTATTTTGATGCATCAGGTGCTATGCAGACATCTAAGTGGATAAATGGAACATATTATGTACAGGCAGATGGAACAATGGCAGTTTCTAAATGGGTTGATGGTGGTAAATACTACGTTGGCGCAGATGGAAAATGGGTTAAAAACAAATAATATCCGTCTAATGACTTAAACAATAATATCCTCTATATTAATAAGAATTAATTAGCAAGTTAATTCTATAATATAGAGGATATTTTATTATCTAAAAGGTTATAAAAATAATCCTATACATTTATGAAATACATACAAAATTCTAAAAATTTACTAAAAAGGCACCATTATATGCCAAAAAACAACTCGCATACATGTTCCAGAAACTTAAAATCTTGTTGAAATTTAATATACCAGCATATATAATAGTCCCTATCGAGACGTATCGATCCTAGAACGTGACAAAGGAGGGTGGACTATGTAGAGAATGTTAAGTGCATTTTAATGAAAAGTTGTTAAGTAAACATTATTAATTAAGAAATGGAGATTATCATGAAGAAGAGATTTATGAAATCATTTCTGGCGGTAGTTACATCAGTATCGATGTTAATGACAGGTATAACTATACCGGAAATGAAAAGTTATGCATCAGAAGCAGTAATAGCACAGACTTCTGAGACAGTAGCGGCTTCGTCAAACAAATATGGTTTATTGGATAAAGCCTGTGATGGTTTGATACTTCATTGTTGGAACTGGTCGTACAATGAGATAAAGAACAGTATGGCTGAGATTGCAAAAGCAGGTTATACATCATTACAGACATCACCTGTGCAGATGCCTAAGGATGCAGGTTCTGGTGATACACAGGGAACATGGTGGAAAGTATATCAGCCTACAACACTTAGTATGGTTAATAACCATCCTTGGTTTGGTACGAAAGAGGAATTCAAGGCTATGTGTGATGAAGCTGAGAAATACGGAATCAAGGTTATTGTAGATATTGTTGCTAACCATATGGCTAACAATACAGGTAGTATTGGTAACTCAAGAGGAGATATCTGTAGTCAGAATGATCCGACATTCAGAGATGATGACAGTTGCTGGCATTTAAATGGTTCTACAAGAATCGATTATGGCAATCAGCACCGTAATGGAGACACAACAAGTTTAACCTGGGGATTTGGTGGTTGGCCAGATCTTAATACAGGAAGTAAAAAGGTACAGAATGCAATTGTTTCTTTATTAAAAGAATGTGTTGATCTTGGTGCAGACGGATTCAGATTCGATGCAGCTAAGCATATCGAACTTCCAAGTGATCCGGGTGGAGCATCAGATTTCTGGCCTTATGTTACAAGTGCTATTAAGGAATATAAACCTGATGTTTATCTCTATGGTGAGATTCTTGATGATTCTGCAACAGCTATTTCAAATTATACGAAATATATTGCTGTTACAGATAACAGAGCAGGTAATGCAACATCATGGGGCGTAAATAATCATGATATTGGAGCAGCAGCAAATTCTTCCCTTACATATAAAGGAGAGTTAGGAGATAATATTGTTCTCTGGGCTGAGTCTCACGATACATATGCCAATGATGGCTTTACAGGTCCTTCAACAAAGCTTTCACAGAGTGTTATAAACAGATCATGGGCTATTCAGGCTGCAAGAGATTTTGCAGTACTCTATTATATCCGTCCGGGCGACACTGGAGCTAAGATGGGTTCAAAAAGTACAAATACAGCTTGGAAAGATTCAGAAGTAGTTGAAGTTAATAAATTCCATAACTACTTTAGTGGAAAATCAGAATATATGTCATCATATGACGGTTCAGTAGTATTAGTAGAAAGAGGTTCGAATACTGTACAAGGTGGTGTTGTTCTTGTAAACATTGGTGGTGGTTCTAAGAATGTTGCAGGTGCTGAAACACATTTATTAGCAGATGGCACATATAAGGACCAGGTATCAGGAAATGAGTTCAAGGTATCAGGTGGTAAGATTACAGGTAATATAGGTAGCACAGGCGTTGCAGTAGTCTATAATAAGAAACCAATTACATTAGATCCTGAAGCAACTATATCGCAGGAAGGCGGAGAGTTTACAAGTGATACATTAACACTTAAGCTTGACTTAGTTAATGCAATATCAGGTACATATAAGATTGGTTCACAGTCAGTTAAGACATTTACATCAGCTAAATCAATTACAATTGGTGCAGATATGGCATATGGCGAAAGTGTTGATATAGTTCTTACTGCAACAGATGGTAAGACAACATCAGACCCTGTTACATACACATTTACTAAAGTAGAGAAGACTGATAATATTGCATACATAAAAGTACCATCAGGCTGGACTGGAGATATATATTGTTATGCATATGATTCAGCAACAGAGATGGTTAATAATGGAGAATGGCCTGGCGAGAAGATGACATATGATTCAACAACAGGTTATTATAAATATACAATTCCTGAAAATATTAAGGCTCCAAGAGTTGTCTTCTATAATTCAATAGCTAACCGTTATCCGGATGACCGGGAACCGGGACTTCTGTTTGAATCATCAGGTTCGTGGTTATATGCTGATGGCAAATGGTCTAAGATGACATCTACAACAGAGAACGGAACAGTAATAGTTAAATACGTAGATGAATCAGGTAATGAAATAGCTACATCTAAGAAATTAACAGGTAAAGTAGGAGCTTCTTATACAACTTCTGCTGCAACAGTAAGTGGATATAAATTAAAGACAACACCTTCTAATGCAACAGGAAAGTATACAGCTTCAACAATCACAGTAAAATATATTTATTCAAAAGTTACAAGTAGTGATCCTACAGTCACAACATCATTTGCAAATGGTTCTACATTTAAGACAGAGACACAGACAATTAAGCTTACATTAAGTAATGCAACATCAGGTACATATTCAGTAGATAATGGTCCTGTTAAGACATTTACAGGTTCAGCAAATGTTGTACTTGGACAAGGTAAAGTAGCAGATTCTACAGTTACAGTTAAAGCTACAGCTACTAATGCGAGTGGTAAGACAAAGAGTTATACATTTACATATAATAAGAAATTTAATGGAACTGTTAATGAAGAAACAAGTAAATTATCAGTAACAAATGAGACTGCAAGTGTTGTAACAGCAGGACAGAAACTTGCAAGCAACATTTATGCAACTAACCCTGATGGAAAGAAGGGTGTTGAGAAGACAATCACAATCGATGGTGATGCATCTGATTGGGATGAAAGCATGCTTATAGCTAAAGGCGGTGCATGGGATGTAGCAAACCACTATAAGGGTGGACACGAAAACTGTGTGCTTGATACTACAGCATTATATGCAGCTTATGATGATGAAAACCTTTACGTTGCATGGCAGATGGTTAATACAACAGATACATGGGCAAGATCAGGTGATGGTCCATTAAGTGATGGCGGACGAGTACTCGATGTACCACTTATTCTTGCACTCAGCGTAGATGAGAACTCAGTTTCAATGTCGAACAAGAACACTGAAGGAGGACCTATTTGGGGTCGGAAGATGGGACTAGAGTTTAATCAGCACGTAGATAGATTACTCTATATGAGTGGTAAACCAGGTTTAGGAAAACCATCTATATTCAAGGCAGTAGATGCAAATGGTAATACAGACTATGAAGATGGCTGCGTTGGATTTGCTGATGGTGGAATTGAATACAAGATGGCTACAACTAACATAAGTTCAAAGATTATGGGACTTAATGGATCAGATTCAACAGATGATATATTCAATAATGGAGCAGACTGGGTTGATTATAAGACATTTGTTGGTTCAGAGGGAAAACATAATATAACATATGACTCATTCTATGAGATTAAGATTCCATATTCAACTCTTGGAATTACAAAGAGTACAATTACATCAAAAGGTATTAAAGCAATGTTAGTTGCTACAAGAGGTGAATCAGCCCTTGACTGTATACCATATGATGCATCAATGCTTGACAATGCTATGAAGGATTACTCAAGTGATCCAAGTACATCGGCAGAGAAAGATGATACCGACATCATTACAGCTGATTTTGCACAGATTGGCGGAGGCGGTATTGTACCACCATCAGACGATCTTGAATTAAATTTTGGTGCTGACCGTTCAGCTCCACAGACAGCAGGAACAGCTCTTACATTAAAAGGTATTGCACAGGGTGGTTCAGCCAACTATACATATAAATACTATGTAAATAATAAGTTAGTAGCTACTAAGACAGGAAGTGGTGAAACATCAACATCCTGGACACCACAGACAGCGGGTACTTACACAATTAAATGTGTCGTAACAGACTCAAAGAATAACACAGTAACAAGTGCTAAGAAGTATACAGTAGAAAGTTCAGGAAGTGTTACTACAGGCTGGAAGAAAGTTGGTTCATCTTGGTATTATTACAGCAATGGTAAGAAGGTAACAGGCTGGAAACAGATTAATGGTAAATATTATTACTTCAATACATCAGGCGTTATGCAGGCATCTAAATGGATAAGCAGTACATATTATGTAAAAGCTGATGGTTCAATGGCAGTTTCAGAACTCGTTGATAATAATAAGTATTATGTGGATGCCGATGGTAAATGGGTTAAGACAACAAAATGGCTTAAGATTAATAACAAATGGTATTACAATATATCAGGAAATATCCAGCAGTCTAAATGGGTTAAGATAAATAATAAATGGTATTATTTCAACGGCTCAGGCGTAATGCAGACATCTAAATGGATAAACAAGACATATTATGTACAGGCAGATGGAACGATGGCTAAATCAAAACTTGTAGATAATAATAAATACTATGTAGATGCCGATGGTAAATGGGTTAAGACAACAAAATGGCTTAAGATTAATAACAAATGGTACTACAATGTATCAGGAAATATCCAGCAGTCTAAATGGGTTAAGATAAATAATAAATGGTATTATTTCAACGGCTCAGGCGTAATGCAGACATCTAAATGGATAGATGGAACATATTATGTACAGGCAGATGGAACGATGGCAGTTTCTAAATGGGTTGATGGTGGTAAATACTACGTTGGCTCAGATGGAAAATGGATAAAGAACAAATAGTATATTGAAGTCTTAAATATATAAAAAATGAAAATAGCATAAAGTAATCTTTAAGGATTGCTTTATGCTATATTAGAGTGAAAGGAATGAAGGCATGTTAAAGAAGAAAAGAATCGCATCTTTGACAAAAAAAGTCTTGGCGGTTACACTTGCAGTAGCAACGGTAATGACGAATGGCTATGGATTGCAGATGTTTAGGGATTCAGAAGTTAAAGCAGAAGCGTCTACAACAGAAGTGCTGTCAAATGAAGACAGAGGAGTTATATATTCCAATTCAAGAACAGATTTTCGTGATGAAACAATTTATTTTCTTATTGTAACAAGATTCTATGATGGTGATTCAAGTAACAATGCGCGTACTTCAGAAGATGCAAAAGCACAGAATCCTGAAAATGATCCATCATGGCGAGGTGATTTCAAGGGACTTATTGATAAGTTAGATTATATCAAGGCGTTAGGCTTTACTGCTGTATGGATTACTCCGGTAGTACAGAATAAGTCAGGTTATGATTATCATGGATATCATGCATATGATTTCAGCGCAGTAGATACGAGATATGAATCAAATGGTGTTACATATCAGGACCTTATCGATGCAGTACATGCCAAAGGTATGAAGCTTATACAGGACGTGGTATTAAATCATACATGTAACTGGGGTGAGAAGAACCTTCTTCAGTTAACAAGTGACATATATAAAGAGAGAAATCAAACGGTTATGATAGGTTCTAATGATCCTGAAAACATTTATCATCATAATGGTTTCTGTGGTGGTGGTGACTGGGATAACTATGAAGCACAGGACAGAACGATTGCAGATGACTGCTTCGACCTAGAGACGGAGAATCCGAAAGTATATAATTATCTGATAAATTGTTACAATAAATATATCAACATGGGTGTTGATGGTTTCCGAGTTGATACAGTTAAACATATTTCAAGGCTTACATTAAATTCAGTATTTTTACCTGCATTTAAGAAAACAGGTGGCGATAACTTCTATATGTTTGGTGAAGTTTGTACTAAAGGACATGATGTATGGTATCGTGAACATCCCCCTATTTCCACGAGTTTCTATACATGGAATGATCCTGTAGAATGGACAGGTAAGTGGAGTAATGATTTGGCATCAAATGAAGCGTTGGTTAAAAAACATTATAATGAACACAATGATATGAATAATCAGCCAACAAGTACAAATGCATTCCTTAATGGTAATAATTATCATACACCTGATTATTCAGAAAAATCAGGATTAGATGTAATTGATTTCCAGATGCACTGGAGTTTCAATACAGCAAGCAGTGCTTTTCAGACAGCATTGAAAGAGGATAGATATTTTAACGATTCAACATGGAATGTTGTATATGTAGATTCACATGACTACGGTCCTGATGAATGTCAGACACAGAGATATAATGGTGGTACAGATGCATGGGCAGAAAACCTTTCATTAATGTTTACATTCAGAGGTATTCCATGTCTTTACTATGGTAGTGAAATAGAATTTATGGCAGGTTCACCAATCGATGTTGGACCTAATATGCCATTATCTAAAACAGGTAGAGCATATTATGGTGATAATATCGAGGGTAATATTGATACGTCTGATTTCACAGTATTTGGTAATTTAAGTGGTACGGTTAAGGACACACTTAATTCTACTCTTTCACAGCATATTATGAGACTTAACAGACTTCGTCAGGCAATACCTGCTCTTAGAAAAGGTCAGTATTCAACAGATGGCTGTTCAGGATCAATGGCATTCAAGAGACGCTATACAGATGATAAGACGGACAGTTTCTGCCTTGTAACTATCTCAGGTGGTGCAACATTTACAGGGATACCTAATGGTAAATATGTAGATGCAGTTACAGGTGATGTTAAAAATGTAACAAATGGAACACTTACGGCTAATGTATCAGGTAAAGGTAATATGAGAGTATATGTGCTTGATACAGCAAAGACTCCTGCTCCTGGAAGAGTAATTACAAATGGCGATTACTTAACAGATGGTGGTAAAGCTGAATTGATTGGCGAGGAAAATATTAATGTTATTAATCCAACAAGCATTACATTAAATAAAACTTCAATTTCGCTCTTAGAGGGCAATTCAGAAACAATTACAGCCACAGTTGCTCCTAAAGATGCTACAAATAAGACAGTTTCATGGACAACAAGTGACAGTACAGTAGCCACAGTAAGTGGTGGAAAGATTACAGCAGTAGGAAAAGGCTCGGCAGTAATTACTGCTAGGACAGTCAATGGACTTACTACAACTGTTAAGGTTAAAGTGTCTGAAAATCCTAATATAATTAAACCGACTTCTGTTACATTAAACAAGAAATCCATAACTCTGACAGAAGGGGATACAGAGACAGTTACAGCAACAGTACTTCCTGCAACAGCTTCTAATAAGACAGTAATATGGAGTTCTAATGATGCAGGAGTTGCCACAGTAAGTGGCGGAAAAATCACAGCAGTATCAGAGGGTACAGCAGTTATTACGGTTACTACATATAATGGCTGCAAGGCTACATTAACAGTTAAAGTAGAAGCTAAAGAGATTCCTGTTATTAAGAATGGTATATACTTTAAGAAACCTGATGCCTGGGGAAGAAATATAAATATTTATTTCTACAGTAACGATACAACAGTTGGTAAGGACTGGCCTGGTGCAGCTATGACAGACTTAGGTGATGGATTATATGTATATGAACACTCTATAACAGATAGCAATACGAAGGTTATATTCAATGATGGAATTAATCAGACTGATGACCTTGATTTTCATAATAATGGATATTATGAGTTAAGCGGATTTATCAAAGTAATTGAAGTTAAAGGTGAAGTAAATGTTAAGTATAAAGACACAGATGGAAATGTACTTGGTACAGACAAATTAACAGGTACAATCGGCTCATCTTATACAACAGAAGCTAAGACAATCAGTGGTTATACATTAAAGACAACACCGGCTAATGCAAAGGGAACATATACAGAAAATACAATTGAAGTTATATATGTGTATACAAAGAATACAATTGATGTAGCTAATGGCTGGAAGAAAGTAGGCTCATCATGGTATTATTATACTAATGGAAAAGTTGTAACAGGCTGGAAATCAATAAATGGCAAAAAGTATTACTTCAATACATCCGGAGTAATGCAGACCTCAAAATGGATAGGTGGACAATACTATGTTAAAGCCGATGGAACAATGGCAACATCACAGTTAGTAGATAATAATGAATATTATGTGGATAGTAATGGTAAATGGGTTAAGACAACAAAATGGCTTAAGATTAATAACAAATGGTACTACAATATATCAGGAAATATCCAGCAGTCTAAATGGGTTAAGATAAATAATAAATGGTATTATTTCAACGGCTCAGGCGTAATGCAGACATCTAAATGGATAAACAAGACATATTATGTGCAGGCAGATGGAACAATGGCTAAATCAAAACTTGTAGATAATAATAAATACTATGTAGATGCCGATGGTAAATGGATAAAGAACAAATATAAAAAATAATAATCACAGATAAATAAAATAATTATTACATAGGAATCACCTTGAATTTATGCTTTATGCATAGATTCAGGGTGATTTTTGTATAAAATGTATTACACATTAATAGAATGTTAAAAAATAACAAGTAAATTTAAAAAAAGTTAACAAAATTTTAAAACAATGCTTGATTTTATTGTGCAACATCGATATAATTGAAATGAAGGTATATAAAAATATAAAGAAAGGAAAAAATTAATGAAAAAGAAAAAGATTTTTTTTAAAACCGCTAAAAAAACAATAGCATTTATGTTAGCGGTGTCTACCTTTGTATTAAATGGTTATGGGTTAGACTTTTACAAGCAGAAAGCTAATGTAGTTAAGGCTGAGGCAGCATCGACAGATGTACTGTCAGGTAAAGACAGAAATGTTATATTTGCAAATTCAAGAACGGATTTTCGTGATGAATCCATTTATTTTGCAATGGTTACCAGATATTATAATGGTGATGAAAGTAATGACGTTCAGTGCTGGGATGGAACACAGTATAATTTGAACGATCCAGCCTGGAGGGGCGATTTTAAGGGACTTATTGAAAAACTGGATTATATTAAAGCGTTAGGCTTTACAGCAATATGGATTACACCAGTTGTAGAGAATTGCAGTGGTTATGATTATCATGGTTATCATGCAATTAACTTCAGCAAAGTTGATCCAAGATATGAATCAGATGATTGTACATATCAGGATTTGATAGATGCAGTACATGCAAGAGGAATGAAGATTATTCAGGACGTTGTATTTAACCATACAGGTAACTTTGGTGAAGCAAATCTGATACCAATGTTTAACAAAGAGGGTGATTTAAGTTCACCTGATTGTTTACAGGTTATTGAAGGTTCAGGCTTACCAAGTAATTATAATAGCTTAACACCTGCAGCTCAATACGCAGCAAGACTTGCGCTTATGAAGAATACTGATGGTGTGAATCATGATGTTAATAATCTATATCACCATTATGGTAATTTTAACTGGGATGATTATACATGTCAGATAGCACAGATAGCCGGTGACTGTGTAGATTTAAATACAGAGAATCCGATAGTATATAATTATCTTGTAGATGCATATTCTAAATATATTGATATGGGTGTTGATGGCTTCAGAGTAGATACAGTAAGACATATCAGCCGACTTACATTCAATAAAGTATTTAATGATGCATTTATGAAGGCAGGAAAGAGAAACGGTAAAGACTTCTATATGTTTGGAGAGGTATGTACAAGAGATAATGGTAATTATTGGTACAGACAGTCTCCATCTATGTCAACACCATACTATACATGGAAGGAATCAAAGGATTATGAATGGAGTGATACCGATTGGGAGGTAAACTACAATTCAGCAATTCAGGCAACAAAGGATAATGCAGATAATATAGACGAACAGCCAACAAGCCAGAATGCATTATTAAATGGAAATACATATCATACACCTGATTATAGCGAATTTTCAGGATTAAATGTTATTGACTTCCCAATGCATTGGTCATTTAAAACAGCACAAAATGCTTTCTCAGTAGCTGTAAATGGTGATAAATACTATAATGATGCTACATGGAATGTTACATATGTAGATTCACATGATTATGCCCCTGACGGAGCTCCAGAGGATAAAAGATTTGATCAGCCTCAGGATACATGGGCAGAAAACCTTTCATTAATGTTTACATTCAGAGGTATTCCTTGTATTTACTATGGTACAGAGACAGAATTCCAGAAAGGCGCAGTTATTGATAAAGGTCCAAATATTGCACTTGCAGAAACAGGACGTGCATATTATGGAGATAATATTGAAGGAACAGTTACATCAGTTGGATTTGGTGAATATGGTAATGTAAGTGGTGCAGTAGGTGATACATTAAAGCATCCATTATCACAGCACATCCAGAGATTAAACAGACTTCGTCAGGCAATACCTGCTCTTAGAAAAGGTCAGTATTCAACAGAAGGATGTTCAGGTGAATTATCATTCAAGAGAAGATATACAGACGATAAAACAGATAGTTTTTGTCTTGTAAGTATTTCAGGGGATTCAACATTTACAGGAATTCCTAATGGTAAATATGTAGACGCTGTTACAGGAACTGTTAAAAATGTAACTGATGGAACATTAACAGCTACTGTATCTGGAAAAGGTAATCTTGCAGTATATGTATTAGATACGAAAAAAACTCCAGCACCAGGAAGAGTAATTACAAATGGTAAATATCTTACAGATGGTGGAAAAGAGGAATTAATTGAGCCAATTGAAATAAATGTAGTAAACCCTACAAGCATAAAATTAAATAAAACTTCAGTATCATTATTAGAAGGAAATGTTGAGGCTGTTACAGCAACTGTAAGTCCAGCAGATGCAACATACAAGACAGTTTCATGGTCATCAAGTAATAATTCAGTAGCAACTGTTAGTGGTGGACGAATTACTGGTGTGGGAAAAGGTTCAGCAGTAATAACTGCTAAAACAGTTAACGGATTGACTGCAACGGTGAATGTTACAGTTTCAGAAAATCCTAATATAATTAAACCAACGGGAATTTCTGTGGATAAGACTTCTGTAATATTAGAGGAAGGAAACACAGAGAAGATAACAGCAACGGTTAGTCCGGCTAATGCAACAAATAAGACTGTTAAGTGGTCTTCGGATAATACACAGGTAGCAACTGTAAGTAATGCAGGAATTATTACTGCTGTAAGAGATGGTTCAGCAAATATTACAGTAACTACATTTAATGGATATAAAGCTACGATAAAAGTATATGTAACAGCAAAGCAGATTCCGGTAATAACCAACGGCATATATTTCAAGAAGCCTGATGGATGGGGTTCTGATATTAATATATACATGTTTAGTGGTGACAAAGCAGTAGGTAAGGCGTGGCCAGGAAGTAAGATGTTAGATTTAGGCGATGGAATATATGGCTATGAATATACATCAACAGATAAAGAATTGATGATCATCTTTAATGATGGTAATGGAAATCAGACAGCAGATTTTGAATTTGTAAACAGTGGTTACTATGATGTAAGTGGATATATTAAGACGGTAGACACGAATGGTGTAGTATATGTCAAGTATGTGGATACCGAAGGTAATATATTAGATATTCAGAAATTGTCAGGAAAAACTGGTGAAAAATATTCATCAGAGGCAAAGACATTTAATGGATATAAATTGCAGACAAAACCAGATAATGCAAGTGGAACATTCGGTGATAATACAATAGAAGTTATATACGTATATACAAAAACAACTTCAGATACAAAATCTGGCTGGGTAAATAAAGGAGATTATTGGTATTATTACGAAGATGGAAAAGTTGTAACTGGCTGGAAATCAATAAATGGCAAAAAGTATTACTTTAATACATCCGGAGTAATGCAGACCTCAAAATGGATAAGTGGACAATACTATGTTAATGCCGATGGAACAATGGCAATATCACAGTTAGTAGATAATAATAAATACTATGTAGATGCCAGTGGTAAATGGGTTAAGACAACAAAATGGCTTACAATTAACGGAAAATGGCATTATATAATATCAGGAAAAGTCCAGCAGTCTAAATGGGTTGAGATAAATAGCAAATGGTATTATTTCGATGCATCCGGAGTAATGCAGACTTCAAAATGGATTGGTGGAAAATATTATGTAAAAGCCGATGGAACAATGGCAGTTTCAACACTTGTTGACGGTGGAAAATATTATGTCGGTTCTGATGGTAAATGGATTAAATCTACAAAGTGGCTCAAGATAAATAGCAAATGGTATTATATGATATCAGGAAAAATCCAGCAGTCTAAATGGGTTAACATAAACAGCAAATGGTATTATTTCGATGCATCTGGAGTAATGCAGACCTCAAAATGGATTGGCGGAAAATATTATGTAAAAGCCGATGGAACAATGGCAGTTTCACAGTGGGTTGACGGTGGAAAATATTATGTCGGTTCTGATGGTAAATGGATTAAAGGATATAAGAAATAGTCTGATAATTTTAGCAAGGTGATTTAGAAACTGTTAGTATCAACTGACATAGACTAAGTAACAATAAAGCAAAATTAGAAATAATAAAGGCGATGAGAAGTCTGGTATATAGATTTTTCATCGCTTTTATGGTATAAAAGTATATAAGTATATAGATTGATATATAACTTAAAAATAGTAATACATTTGGAAGATATGGGAGATGAAAAATATGAGAAACACAGTAGTGAGAATTATGAAATACATATTTATGGCAGCTATATTTGCGGGTACGTTATCAGTAAGCTTTTATAGTGGAAAATATGTGTGCGAAGCAGCAGAAGTTAATGATAATGAATTAGATAACAATGAAACCGGTATACAGGAGAAGCAATACATAAAAGATTTTACAATCAATACAGTTGATGCACCAAGGGTTGGTAATATTGCTCCGACTATTATTAGTAATTATAACAATATGTTTAAGATAACTGATGTGGAGTGGAAGTGCGAAGAAGATTCGGAATTCAAAGCAGGTGATGTATTTAATGGAAATTCTACATATACACTCATATTAAGACTTACCCCTAATGATAATTATGAATTCACAACAGAAATGACAGATGGTGGATTAAAATATAATGGAAGCTATTTCGTATGGGTAAAGTACGACAATGTATCAGACAGAATGGAAGATAACAGTCTGGTTTTAGAAATAACATTTAAGACTGATAATGTAATCAAAGATTTATACTTTACACTTGATAAAGAAGTATGGACCAAATATATAATTGGACAATATGCAACTAAGGCAAGTAAGCAGTTTGCTGATGAAGTAATTAATGTAGATAGCAAAGATAGTGACAGATATTGTATTGACAGGAATAATTCATTTCTTGGACAATTAAATAATTCATATATAAACTATAATCTGAAAGGAAGAATACTATTAGATGCGCAGTATGTGATGTGCATAACAGTTTTAAGAACAGGAGATTATACATTTGACAGCATTACATCAGAGATGAATATTTATCTGAATGGTGAAAAAGTGGCAGTTAGAGATATCTCATATAATAGTAATTGGGATATGTATTACATATATATCGATGCACCGGCTCCGGGAACAGGTGTCGTCGATTATGATATAAAAGTGAATAATGGAACAACTTATGATGATTTGAATAATGCAATATCCGTATCTGAAAAGGATAAATTAATTACATTGGTTGCAGATAATCCGGCAAAGGGTAAAGTGTTTGATAAATGGGTATGTTCAGATGGAAACGTGGTATTTAATGATGAAAATAATGCAACAACTACATTTGTAATGCCTGATAATGATGTTGAGATAACAGCTGAATATAGATATGTTGATGAATCTATGATAATCGGATGGAAAGAGATTGATGGTAAGATGTATCATTTTAACGAAGAAGGAATTATGGATACATCAAAGTGGATAGATAATAAATATTATGTCAAAGAAGATGGAGCGATGGCGGTTTCAGAAATAGTCGATAATGGAAACCATTATGTGGATTCACAGGGAAGATTTGTATATACTACAAAATGGGTTATGGCAGATAATGTGTGGTATTATGTGATAACAGGTACAGTTCAGAAGAATAAATGGTTGGTGCAAGGTAAAAAGTGGTATTATTTTGGTTCAGATGGAGCAATGTTAACATCACAATGGCAAAAGATAAATGGCAAATGGTACTATTTTGATGCAGATGGAGTAATGCAGACATCAAAATGGATTAGTGGCAAATATTATGTTAAATCTGATGGCACAATGGCGGTTTCAGGTTTTGTTGACTCTGGTAAATATTATGTAGATGCGAATGGCAGATGGATAAAGACTACAAAGTGGCTTAAAGTAAACAACAAGTGGCACTATATAGTTTCTGGCAGAGTCCAGATGTCTAAATGGCTTAATATAAATGGCAAATGGTACTATTTTGATGCAGATGGAGTAATGCAGACATCAAAATGGATTAGTGGAAAATATTATGTTAAGGCCGATGGAACAATGGCAATTTCTGAATGGGTTGATACAGGAAAATATTATGTCGGTGCCGATGGCAAATGGATTAAGGAATATGGCAGATAAAACGAATATAATCCACAAAAAGAAAATGCTTCTTCTTGGACTTGCCGTTTTTATGGCCTATTTGTGCAGAATGTGTGATTTTGAATTTGAAATATTCCAGTTAGCAGGATCTTTAAGAACATACATATACATCACAATATTTTATCTATGGGGCAGGTCTATTAAGAGAAGAATAATTCAGAAACAGGTTCAACACTATCTTATAAGTATAGCTGGACTTATGATATTCTGGATTATGATAAGAACAATAAAATATTTCATTGTAGACAATATAAATGCGTCAAGGTATCTGTGGTATATGTACCATATACCACTTTTAGGCATACCATTTTTAGGGCTTTTAACAGCAATGTCATTAGGTAAAGCTGAGGATTATAAATTGCCTGAATGGACAGGAGCCCTATATATCCCGACTATTATAGCGATAGTATTTGTCCTGACAAATGACCTTCATCAGAAGATGTTTGCATTTCCGGAGAATGGAAGTGTATGGTCGGATTCAAAGTATAGTTAAGCAACAGGATACGGAGTGGTAATGATATGGTGTATTGGTTGTGCTATAAGTGCATTAGTAATTATTGTGATAAAGTCCAGAGTCCCAAATACAAGAAAAATAATGTGGAGACCAATATTGCCACTTGTAATTTTATTTGTATATATGGGATTGTACATTTCGGAAGTTAATGGATTAAGAATAGTTTTAGGCGATATGACAGTATTTTGCTGCCTGTTCTTTACTGCAATATTTGAGAGCTGCATACAATGCGGGCTTATACAGTCAAATTCCAGATATGATAAATTATTTGAAATATCAACTATAGAGGCTAAGATTGTTGATAACGAAGGAAACGTATGTTATAAGTCAGATAATAACATTCATTACAACAGCGATAATATAGAATTCAAAGTGAAATACCTGCCATTGTAAGTGGACAACTATACGATATATTTGAAGAGCTAGATTATTACAGACATTTACATTTGACATATAAATTGTTTGCAAAAATAATAATTTTAATGATTAATTTTTTAATGGTCACATTATTAGGTGGGTTAAAAGCAAATGATAATATAACAATGAAGGGATGCATGAGATATAAAAATAGAATTTTATTAAGCAGCACAGGATTATCCTGCTTATATGCGGCAACCATAATATGGTATGGCGTTAATCTGATTTATGGCATATATAGATTATATAAGATACATAATATTAATAATAATCAGATAAATTCTAATTCTATAAAGGAAGGATTAGACAATCTGCCAAGTGGCATATGTTTTTTTGACAAATATGGAAAGGTAGTATTATGCAATCGTAAAATGCATGAATTAGGTAGAAGACTTATAGGGAGTAACGTTCAAAATCTTATGGAATTAGAAAATGCTTTAAATAATCCTCCAAATGATATTAAGTTAAAGAGAACTTCAAAAGATGAGTCAGGCGAAATGCAATTAACTATGCAGTATAATTCAGCGGATAATTCGGCAGAAGCGATATATGGAGAGAATATTTACATATTTTCTGAAAATGAAATATGGATTTTCGCAAAAGAAGAACTCGCGATAAAATGTAATGAAAAATATAGTCAGATTTTGGCAACAAATGTTACAGAAATCTATAAATCTATGATACAATTAGATGCAGATAATGAAAAACTTAAAGAAGACGTAAAAGCAAATCGTTTAACTGTTGAAGTAACGAAGGACATTGTAAATGATGAGTCATTATATAGAAAAAATGCTATATGTTATTATAATATCCGTATTAGAAATAATGGTAAACAGCCTGATAAAAACATAATTGAAGGTGGAGGGTTATCGAATATAAGGCAGAAGCTAGAAGAAGCTGGTGGATATATGAAGATACAGAGTATACCGGAATTAATTATAAATATTGGTTTGAAAACTTCTGATATGGGAAATGCATAAAAATGACAGAGCAGTAATTATAATGTGTTTTGCACGTAGTAAAACCGGCATAAACCTTAGATATAAATATTCAATGAAATTGTTTAAAGCAGAAATGAATAAAAAGCAATAATTTCAGAATGGAGACCGAATGAAAAGAGTGCTTATAGTAGAAGACCAGAGATTTGCAAGAGACCACTTGGAAAATTGTGTAATTAAGAATAAAGACTATTAAAACTGATAGGGTATTAATAGACTTTTTCTTATATAATACTCTATATAGCATATACATTTGACAGGATAAGAGTAAATGGTATGAAAATTAATTGAGTTGAAGTTTTTTCGTGGAACTGTATGCATGAAACATGCAGGTTTATATGAATAATCGTTCGAAGACGAGGAGGAATTATATGAAAAAAAGATTAAGCAAATTAATGAGTTTTTTTCTGGCGTTAGCGATGATAATCGGGATATTACCGGCAATTGCACACGCAGAAGAAACAGAGAACGTGATTCTTAATGAAATTTATCTGACAATTGACAAATCAGCATGGACGCTATATCAGGTCGGACAGGATGCCATGGCAGCAGAAAGACAGCTGTTATGCGATGCATTGGATGTTGGAGAAGCAAATAAAGACATGTATAGTGTAGATATTCTTAATACAGCGTTAAAGTATGTGGACGGTTCAAGTTCAGAGGCTGTGAAGGAAGGAGATGCGATTGAAGAAGGGAAAAAATACAGATGTCATTTTATAGTAGATCCTAAAAATCAATATAATTTTAACAGGAATAAGAATAATATAACTGTATATTTAAATGGTGTAAAGGTGACACCTATTTTATTGAGTTACAACGAATACTGGAAATGTTACCGTATTGAATTAGATATTCCTTTCGCACCGGCTGCACGTCCGGAAGCTATAAATATTACAGATTTTGAAATTGCTACAGGTAAAGTAAAAGCCGGTCGTACTTCTAAAACATCTATTGAGAGTAAAAACGTAGCATTTGAGATAAGCAAGTTAGAGTGGACTTGTGATAATGATTCAGAATTTAAAGCCGGAGATGTATTTAAAGAGAATTCTACATATAAACTGGCATTAACACTTACACCAAATAAAGGTTATAAATTTTCGGTTGATGATAAAACTAAAGAGTACAATGGTAAATATATAGTAAATGATACAAATTATAGTACTAGCAGCTGCAGAATGGATGGCTCTGATTTGATTCTTGAATATAAATTTAAAACGAATGCAATAACCAGAGATATTTACCTGACGGTTGATTATTCTGCATGGAGTAAATTTAAGGAGGGTGCAGATGGTGGAGAAGCAGCTGACCAGTTTAAAAATGAGATAACAGGTGTAATTGCGAATGATATTTATTATCTGAACATAGTGAACACACATTTAATTTATGTAGGAGATGGCAATTCATGGTATTTAGTTAAAGCCGGACATGTTATATCAAAAGATGTGTGTTATATGATGAGATTTAGTGTAAGTCCAAGAAATGGACAGGTATTTGATGATAATTCGGAAAATATGAATGTGTACATCAACGGAACAAAAGTTGAAACGGAAGAACTTACGTATAATGAATACTGGGGCAACTATGTTATAGTAAAAGAAGTTCCGGTTAAACCAATGGAAGATGTCATACTTACCGGCTGGCAGAAAGTAGATGATAACTGGTATTATTATGATAAGACAGGTGTTAAACAGGTATCTAAATGGATTAAATCAGGAACAAAATGGTACTATGTAGATGCAAACGGCGTAATGCAGACATCTAAATGGATAAATGGAAACTACTATGTGAAAGCCGACGGAACAATGGCAATCTCAGAATTTGTCGACAAAGGTAATTATTATGTTGGTAAAGACGGCAAATGGGATAAAGGAACTAAGTGGATTAAGTCAGGTGGTAAATGGTATTATATAGTATCAGGTAAAGTTCAGAAGTCAAAATGGATGCAGATAGGCAAGAAATGGTACCACTTTAATAAAGACGGCATAATGGAGACATCTAAATGGATAGGCGGAAACTATTACGTAAAAGCTGATGGAACAATGGCAATCTCAGAATTTGTCGACAAAGGTAATTATTATGTTGGTAAAGATGGCAAATGGGATAAAGGAACTAAGTGGCTTAAGTCAGGCGATAAATGGTATTATATAGTATCAGGTAAAGTTCAGAAGTCAAAATGGGTACAGATAAGTAAGAAATGGTATCATTTTGATAAAGACGGCATAATGGAGACATCTAAATGGATAAGCGGAACATATTATGTAAAAGCTGACGGAACGATGGCAATTTCGGAATGGGTTGACGGTGGTAAATACTATGTTGGCTCTGATGGAAAATGGATTAAAGGATATAAGAAATAGACAAAAGATATTAATATAATTATTAAAATATCAAAGGACTATTAACATATTTTAAATGATATGTTAATGGTCCTTGTCAGTTATATAAGGTTACGTTGCTGAAAGAATAATTTATACTAAAGTTTGACTTGAATTATTTGTTAATCCCAGTAAAATATATTATGAATAACATTGAGTTAAAGGAGAATTAGAAACATGGCATGGTATGACGAGGCAATATTTTATCACATTTATCCGTTAGGATTAGCAAATGCTCCAAAACAGAACGAATATAAGGAGCCGGAACATAGATTAAACAATTTGATTCCATGGATTAAACATATCAGGGAAATTGGATGTAATGCATTGTATATAGGACCTCTTTTTGAATCAGTTGGACATGGTTATGAGACAACGGATTATAAGAAGTTAGATTCAAGACTTGGAACAAATGAAGACTTAAAAAAATATGTTAAGGAATGTCATAAACAGGGCATAAGAGTAATATTTGATGGTGTATTCAACCACACAGGAAGAGATTTTTTCGCATTTAAAGATATTCAGAAGAATAGAGAAAATTCACAATATAAAAATTGGTATTGTAACGTGAATTTCTGGGGAAATAATGAGTATAATGACGGATTCTCCTATGATAACTGGGGAGGATATAACCTCCTGGTTAAACTGAATCAGCAAAATCCTGCAGTTCAGGATTATATCTGTGATGTAATCAGATACTGGGTATCAGAATTTGATGTTGATGGTATCAGATTAGATGCGGCAGATGTACTCGATTTTGGATTTATGCATCAGCTTAGAAGGGTTGCAAATGAAGTAAAACCGGAATTCTGGCTGATGGGCGAAGTAATTCATGGAGATTATAATAGATGGGTTAATGAAGGAACACTTCATTCAGTAACTAACTACCAGTTACACAAAGCACTTTTTTCGGGACATAATGACCATAACTATTTCGAGATTGCACATACAGTAAGACGTTTATATAGTATGGGTGGAAACAGCCCCGAGGGACTTAAATTATATAATTTTGTAGATAATCATGATGTTGAGAGAATATATACAAAGCTTAATAATAAGGCACAGTTTTCGCCTGTACATGTTCTTCTGTATACACTTCCAGGTATTCCATCAATTTATTATGGTTCAGAATTTGGAATTGAAGGACGTAAAGAGAAGTCTTCTGATGATTCATTGAGGCCGGCAATTAATCTGGATGATTATAAAGATGCAATTAAGAAAAACAGTTGTACAAGTCTTGTTGCAGCACTTGGTAAAATAAGACAGAATGTAAAGGCATTATCATATGGTGATTATCAGGAGAGACTGCTTACAAATGAACAGTATGCATTTGCAAGAAACCTGGATGGAGACACAGTTGTGATAACAGTTAATAATGCAGACCATGAGGCGGATATTACAGTTGGTGCAGGCAGCGCTGATGAGTATTATGGTGCACTTACAGGCCAGAGAGTTAAAGTCGAGAATGGTTGTATTAATATTAAACTCGAAGCTAATTCAGGGGAAATATGGCTTCCGGATTATATGAAGATAGCCGACCTCAAACCTGTAGCTGTAAAGACTGCGAAGAAGGTGGATGTAAAGAAGTCAGAAGGTAAACAGGTTCCTGGATTAGATAATACGAATTACACAAAGTCAGACGTTAAGCCAGATTATGAGTCAGATAATAATACTAAGTCAGAGAATAAAGCAGATAGTGAAAGTAAAGAGCAATCGGTTAAGATGAATAAAGATAAGACAGATTCAACAGAAGCAGGCTCTAATAATCTGAATTCTGATAAAATCGAAGTTGTAGAAGTTGATATGAGCAAGCCTTATGAAGATATGACAGTAACAGAACTTCAGAATGTCATTTTAGGTAAATTAGCAAGTAATGGTCCGGTAACAGATCAGATGAAGAAGGATGTTGCAGAAAATATTTATCATGATTCATTGGTTAACTGGGCTAAGAGTTTTAGATAAAGATATGGATATAAGTGAGATTAATCAGAACGTTAAATGGCTTATTGACTATGGATTTAGTTTAAAGGTTTTTACTAAAAATAGTTTGGCAAAATATGAAATAATTAGAGATTATTGGCACCAGATATGGTATAATTAAAGAAGTTGAATTGGAACGAAATCAGACTGAACTATATCATTAAAGAGAGGTGCTCATATGGTAAAACGAAAGTATTTTAAGCGATTTTTTGCAATAACCCTGGCAACAATGACATTTATATCGACAGTTAATTTTCAGGGTATGATTGCGAAGGCAACAGACGATGATAATGAATATGTAACTTATGATAAAGCATATGGTTACATAGACAATGGTTATGTTGCACCAAGATTAGATGTCACAGAAAGCAATGAAGGACTATGTCAGGCGGCAGCTATTCCTGCTAAATATGACTCAAGGGATTATGGATATGTAACGCCTGTAAGGAATCAGGGAAGATGGGGAACATGTTGGGCTTTTGCGGCAATTGCAGCCATGGAATCTACAGCATTAAGCCATGGTGTAGCTGATAATAAAGACACACTTGATATGTCAGAATATAATGTTGTATATATGGCATTTGATGACAGAACATTTGTTGACCCATTAGGTGGAACGGATGGCGATAATACATATACTGATGATATGACTGCCGCATTAAGCAGAGGTGGTAATCAGACTATGGTATTCAGAGCTATGAGTAAGTGGGCAGGTATGGTAAATGAAAGCGACTGTGTTTATCCGGGTGCAACAGCTACAACATATAGCTATGATGCATCAAAATTGCAATATATATTAACTGGTGTCAGACAGATAAACATGCAGGACAGAGATTACGTTAAGAAAGCTGTTATGGAAAATGGTGCAGCAAGTATGTATTATTATGATTCTGACAATTATGCTAATAACGAATATTATTATAATTATGAGATTAAATCTACCAATCATGCAGTAACGATTGTGGGTTGGGACGACACAATCAGTAGGGATAATTTCAAATCCACAGATTCAAATGGAAAAGTGTATGTGCCTGAGGGAGATGGTGCATGGCTGATTAAGAATAGCTGGGGTTCATACAATTACAGAACTAATGGCGGATATATGTGGATATCTTACTATGATTTAAGTGCTAAATCAGGAAATGCAACATATTATGAAGTCGCTAAGAAGGATTCATATGATTATAATTACCAGTATGATGGTAATACAGAAATTGGTTATGGTCTTATGGGTTCTACAGGAGCAGATTTTATATTAGCCAATAAATATGCAAATGTATTTACTGTAAAGAAGGGCACAGGAACACAGAAACTTGATGCTGTAGCATTTAGTGTTAAGGATGCAAATACATCTTATTCAATCCAGATTTATAAGAATCCTGCACTTAATGTTGAAGATGCTAATGGTACAATAACAGGAAATACAGATAATCCTGAGAGTGGAACACCGTTACTTGATACACCGGTTACAGGAAAGACAACATTTGCAGGTTATTATACAGTAAATATGCCGAGCACAGTTAAACTAGATGAGGGTGATACATTTGCTATCGTGATTACATTTGATGATGAGACATCAATGGATTACTCATATATATATTCTGCTACTGCTGGAATTACCAGTGTATCACGTAATAATGAAAGTTATTATGCACCATCAGGAAAATTAGTGGATATGTATGAAACATATTTAAAAAAATACAGCATAAATATGTGCATAAAGGCATTCACAAGCAAAGTATCAGACAAATTATCTGTGCCACAGATAACTAAAGCTGAATCAACGGATAATAACAGTGCAAGGCTTGAATGGCAGAATGTAGATGGAGCAGAAGGATATGAACTGTTCAGAAGTACTGAGAAAAATGGAACATACAATATGTTAGGAAGCTTTACTGACAATTCATATGTGGACAATTCGGTCAGATGCGGAAAAAAATACTATTATAAAGTAAGAGCATACAAGACTTTTTCGGGTGAAAGAATTTATTCTGATTATTCAACAGTACAGGTTGTAGTTATCGACATTCCAATAAAAGGATGGCAGAAAATAAATAATGTATGGTATTATTATAATTCAAATGGTGAGCTGCAGACATCAAAGTGGATTAAATCCGGAGCAAAATGGTATTACGTGGACCAGACCGGAGCAATGCAGACTTCTAAATGGGTTAAAATCAGTACAAAATATTATTATTTTGATAAATCCGGAGTAATGCAGACTTCAAAGTGGATAGGCAGCAGATATTATGTAAAAGCAGATGGTAGTATGGCAACATCTGAGATAGTAGATAATGGCAGATACTATGTTGATGGTAAAGGTATCTGGGTAAAGGATACAAAATGGCTGAAATTATCAGGAAAATGGTACTATCTTAAGAATGGAACAGTACAGACTTCAAAATGGCTTAAGATAGGAAATAAAAGTTATTATTTTGATAAAAAAGGAGTAATGCTGACATCTAGGTGGATAAAAACCAATGGTAAATGGTATTATGTAAATGCCAATGGAATAATGCAGGTTTCAAAATGGCTTAAAATTGGAAGCAAATGGTATTATGTAAATGCTGATGGAATAATGCAGACATCAAAATGGATAAGTGGTACATATTACGTAAAGGCAGATGGAACAATGGCGATTTCTGAATGGGTAGATGGTGGAAAGTATTACGTTGGCTCAGATGGAAAATGGATTAAAAATTATAAAAAATAATAATTCAAAGTATATAAATAGCAATTGATGTATACATGAATAGGAAAGGCTTATAGATAATCGTTTATCAATAAGCCTTTTGATAAATTCTATAACAGGCTAATTTCTTTGAAAAATAAGCAAATTCAACAATTCAGTAATAATCTTTTGATACTTGACAAATACTGTAAGTGGATATATGATATTTCATATCATAGTAATACAATATGAAATACTGTAAAAGTAGGTATAAGCCTAAGAAGTTCATATTATTTACTAGTCTTTGAATTCTTATACTTCAGAATGGAGGTTTATTTTATTATGGATAAAAAAATTATTTATATGGATAATGCAGCAACTACACCTGTTAAACCAGAAGTTTTAGATGCAATGTTACCTTATTTCACAGAGAAATTTGGTAATCCATCAAGTATTTACAGTATATCTTCACAGAATAAGAAGGATATTACTACAGCCAGAGAGACAATTGCGAAAGCAATTAATACAGATACAGCAAACATTTACTTTACAGCGGGCGGTTCAGAGAGTGATAACTGGGCTTTGAAAGCAACTGCTGAGGCTTATGCTAATAAAGGCCGCCATATTATTACATCGAAGATTGAACATCATGCAATTCTTCATACATGTGATTATCTTGAGAAACGTGGATATGAGATAACATATATTGATGTAGATGAGAATGGTATCGTTGATTTGAAACAATTAGAAGAAGCTATCAGACCTGATACAATTCTTATTTCAATAATGTTTGCAAATAATGAGATAGGAACAATTGAGCCTATAGCAGAAATTGGCAAGATTGCTAAAGAGCATGGCGTGTTATTCCATACAGATGCAGTTCAGGCATTTACACAGGTTCCAATTGATGTAGAAGAAATGAACATAGATATGCTATCAGTAAGTGGTCATAAGATAAATGGACCAAAGGGAATAGGTTTTCTTTATATAAGAAAAGGTGTTAAGATAAGATCGTTTGTACATGGTGGTGCACAGGAGAGAAGCAGAAGAGCCGGAACAGAAAATGTACCTGGAATAATCGGTCTCGCTAAAGCAACTGAAATCGCAGTTGGAAATATGAAAGAGAGAACAGCAAAGGAAATAGAAGTAAGAAATCATATTATCGAAAGAGTAATGAATGAGATACCTTACACAAGACTTAATGGAGACAGAGAAAGACGTCTGCCTAATAATATTAACTTCAGTTTTCAGTTTATTGAGGGAGAATCAATGCTTATAATGTTAGATTCTTTTGGAATATGTGCATCAAGTGGTTCTGCCTGTACATCAGGAGCATTAGATCCGTCGCATGTATTACTTGCAATCGGACTTCCTCATGAAATAGCACATGGTTCATTAAGACTTACAATTTCTGAGGATACTACTATGGAAGATGCAGATTTTGTAGTGGACAAGTTAAAAGGTATCGTAGAGAGACTTAGAAGTATGTCACCTCTTTACGAAGATTTTGTAAAGAAACAGGCAAGATAACAGATAATATAAGAAGAAAGAAGGATAGAATATGTATAGCGAAAAGGTTATGGATCATTTTCAACACCCAAGAAATGTAGGTGAGATAGAGAATGCAAGTGGAGTCGGTACAGTTGGTAATGCAAAATGTGGTGACATTATGAGAATATATTTAGATATTGATGAAAATCAAATTATAAGAGATTGTAAATTCAAAACATTTGGTTGTGGTGCAGCAGTAGCAACAAGTAGTATGGCAACAGAGCTTGTTAAAGGTAAAAATATTAATGAAGCATTACAGATAACTAATAAAGCTGTAATGGAGGCACTTGATGGACTTCCACCTGTAAAGGTGCATTGTTCACTCTTAGCTGAAGAAGCAATTCATGCAGCACTCTGGGATTACGCAGAGAAAAATAATATTAAAATAGAGGGACTTGAGAAGCCTAAGACAGATATTAGCGAGGGCGAAGAGGAAGAAGATTATTAAAAGCTTTAGAAATGAGGATAATATGAAGATTTCAACAAGAGGAAGATATGCGCTGAGGCTTATGCTTCAATTAGCGCTTTGTGAACCAAACAAACCAATAAGTATAAAAGATATAGCTGCAAAACAGAATATATCAGGTAAATATCTTGAACAGATTATATCAGTATTAAATAAAGCCGGCTTTGTGAAGAGTGAAAGAGGTCCACAGGGTGGATATTCATTAAAAATGAAACCTGAGAAGTACACAGTTGGCATGATTCTTAGACTTACAGAGGGAAGTCTTTCACCGGTAGCCTGTCTTGATGATGAGAATGGTGTATGTGAGAGAGAACCCCAATGTGCAACGTTAGAGGTATGGAAGAAATTAAATGATGCGATTAACAGTGTGGTTGATGGAATAACACTTGCAGATTTAGTGGAGATACAGAAGAAAAAGAACGGAGATGTTGAGTATTATATATAACTAAATATATAATAAAGTAAGGTAACACCTGCATAATACATATTTTTAAAATATTTGAGGATATTTTGGAAAGAGTGTTGGCAGGTGTTTTTTAGTATAGAAATTTATAAGGTGTAAAAAATTAAATAAATATCCAATTTCCTATTGACAAACTAGGAATTGAGCTGTATTATATCTTCAACAGTTAATCCTAGTAATCAAATAGGAATTACACATTATAACAACACCAACAAAAAATAAGGAAACGAGGTAGAAGATATGAGTAAAAAAACTTACGCTGAAAGAAATTTTAAATTCGAAACATTACAGTTGCACGTTGGTCAGGAATCACCAGATCCAGTTACAGATGCAAGAGCAGTTCCAATTTATCTTACATCATCATATGTATTCCATAACAGCGAACATGCAGCAGACAGATTTGGCCTTAGAGATGCAGGAAATATTTACGGACGACTTACTAATCCTACACAGGGGGTATTTGAAGCAAGAATAGCAGCACTTGAGGGTGGCGTGGCAGCATTAGCAGTTGGTTCAGGAGCGGCAGCACTTGCTTATGCATTTCAGGCAATTGCACATGCAGGTGACCACATCGTAGCAGCTAAGAACATTTATGGTGGAACATATAACTTATTAGCACATACACTTCCTGATTATGGAATTGAGACAACATTCGTAGATCCATTTGATTATGATGGAATAAAGGCAGCTATTAAAGAGAATACAAAAGCAATCGAGATTGAAACATTGGGTAATCCTAATTCAGAAGTTGTTGATATCGAGAGAATAGCAGCAATTGCTCATGAAGCAGAAATTCCACTTATCGTTGACAATACATTTGCAACACCATATCTGGTAAGACCAATTGAACATGGCGCAGATATAGTAATTCACTCAGCTACTAAATTCATCGGTGGACATGGTACAACAATCGGTGGTGTAATCGTAGATGGTGGTAAATTCGACTGGACTAAGAGTGATAAATGGCCATGGTTAGTAGAACCAAATGTATCTTATCATGGAGTAAGCTTTGCAAAAGACTGCGCACCTGCAGCATTTGTAACATATATCAGAGCTATACTTCTTCGTGATACAGGCGCAACACTTTCACCTGTTCATGCATTTATCTTCTTACAGGGACTTGAGACACTTTCACTTCGTGTTGAGAGACATGTTGAAAATGCATTAAAGGTAGTTGAATATCTTAAGAATCAGCCATTAGTTGAGAAAGTAAATCACCCATCAATCTCAGAAGACAAAGAACAGCAGGAACTTTATAAGAAATATTTCCCAAATGGTGGTGGTTCAATATTTACATTTGAAATCAAAGGAGATGCTAAGACAGCACAGAAATTCATTGATAATCTCGAGCTGTTCTCACTTCTTGCAAATGTAGCAGATGTTAAGTCATTAGCCATACACCCTGCTTCAACAACTCATTCAGAGTGCAACGAGGCTGAATTATTAGATCAGGGAATTAAACCAAATACAATTAGATTATCAATTGGTACAGAAAACATTGATGATATTATTGAAGATTTAGATGAAGCATTTAAGAGTTTAAACTAAGAAAGGAAGGTATAGAATATGAGTAAAATATATAAAAGTGCATTAGAATTAATAGGTAATACACCATTAGTTGAATTTACAGGAATAGAAAAGAAATACAATCTTCAGGCAAGACTACTTGCTAAATTAGAGTATTTTAATCCGGCAGGAAGTGTTAAGGACAGAATTGCGAGAGAAATGATAGAAGATGCTGAAAACAAGGGACTTCTTAAAGAGGGTTCTACAATTATTGAGCCTACATCAGGAAATACAGGAATCGGCTTAGCAGCTATTTCAGCAGCGAAAGGATACAGACTCATAATTGTTCTTCCGGAGACAATGAGTGTTGAGAGAAGAAATATTATTAAAGCATATGGTGCTGAATTAGTTCTTACAGAGGGTTCAAAAGGTATGAAAGGTGCAATTGCTAAGGCTGAAGAGCTGGCTAAGGAGATTCCTAATAGCTTCATACCAGGCCAGTTTGTTAATCCTGCCAATCCAACAGCACATAAGAAGACAACAGGTCCTGAAATATGGAATGATACAGATGGCGAAATCGATGCATTTATAGCTGGTGTAGGTACTGGTGGTACAGTAAGTGGTGTCGGTGAATATTTAAAATCTAAGAAATCAGATGTTGAAGTTATTGCAGTAGAGCCTGCAACTTCACCTGTATTATCACAGGGTGTATCAGGAGCACATAAGATTCAGGGTATTGGAGCAGGTTTCGTACCTGATACATTGAATACAAAAATATATGACAAAGTCGTTACAGTTGAGAATGAAGATGCATTTGCATTCGGTAAAGAAATAGCTAAAACAGAGGGTATTCTTGTAGGTATTTCATCAGGAGCAGCATTAAAGGCAGCAGTTGACTGGGCTTCACAGCCTGAGAATAAAGGCAAAACAGTTGTTACTTTATTACCTGACAGCGGTGACAGATATTACTCAACAGCATTATTTGAATAAAAATTAGTTTAATTTCTATATTAAACTAAGTAAAACATTAATTTGGTTATAATGTGGTAATTCTTTTATCATATTAACGTAAATGCCCTAATATAATTTAAGTAATCGAAAGCTTTTAAAACGGTGAAAGATGTTAAATTATATATGGGCATTTATGATTTTAATCGGGATATTATATGGGGCATTTACAGGAAATATTTCTGAGGTCTCAAATGGTTTTCTGACATCATCTAAGGAAGCGGTCACATTATGTATAACTATGCTTGGAGTATTAAGTTTCTGGTCCGGCATAATGGAGATAGGTAAAAGAGCAGGTATTATAAGACAAATGACGAAATTAATAATGCCATTTGTTAATTTCCTATTTCCTGATATCCCTAAAAATCATGAATCCAGAGAATACATAACTACAAATATAATTGCTAATATCTTAGGACTGGGCTGGGCCGCAACCCCTCCGGGACTTAAGGCAATGGAAAGTCTATCAAAGTTAAATGAAGAGAAAAATGGAAGAGAAAAAGTACACATCTCAAGTGATGAAATGTGTACTTTTCTTGTTATAAATATTTCCTCTTTACAAATAATTCCGATGAATATAATTGCATACCGAAGCCAATATGGAAGTATTAATCCTGCATCTATTGTTGTGCCGGCTATTATTGCGACATCTGCAAGTACAATGGCAGCTATTATTTTCTGTAAGTTAATGACCCGCCACTAATTCATTCCAGAAGCTTTGGACTTGTGATTGTGAGTTGTATTGTGTACTGTTTATAGAAACACTTGTAATGCTGTATGAATCAAGGGATTTAGATAGTGTAAAGCCAATTTTTACTTTATAAATGACCTCTTCGCCATTTACTTTATCATGAGCATCTCCCTGTACTGAAATACTATAAGAGCCATCATCATTAGTTTTAGCATCCCATGAGGTATTACGAAAATAATCCTTGATAACATCATTGACAGTTTTCTTTGATGTGCTGCTTGCTTTCATAGCATTTAATTTCTTTACCGGTTTATCATATTTTGAGTCATAATGATCGGCTGATGATTTCGTATATTCAGGATTAGTAGTCAAAATATGATACTGATTACTTATAAATTTACCTGTAAAGGAAATGCTTAATATAATCCATAGTAATGGAATAGCCTTAGATAATCCACGTTTTGAAAAAGAGATAAGTGGATAAAAGATATAAAGAAAAACAGCAACTATTATAGGAGATGTTTTTCCGGTTTTGGCCTTCAATACAATTGCATCAGATATAAATGCAACTTCTGTAATCAAATTGATTGCCCATAAATAATATTGGGAAGCAGTAAATGGATTTTTACTAAATGCTAAATATGCCAAGTGTGCAATAATTGCAATCATTGCTACGATTACTAATTTAAAGGTAATATTAAGATCATTTTTGTAGGTATTGTTAATAACTTTTTCAGCATTATTGCTAAGTGATAAATCCCGATTAGGGTTGTAAGCACCATAGGGATCATAATTGCCAGAAAAGTTGTCATATCCGGAACTATAATCGGAATTGAAATCGGAATTATAGTTGTTAGTATTGTAACTATTAGAATTGTAATTAGAATTATAATTATTCGAATTATAAGACCCGGAATTGTAGCTATCAGAATTGTAGCTATTAGAAATGTTACTGTTATAGGAATTTGTATTTTTACGATTTGAATCTGTTAAATCTACTACGTCATCATCGAAATCGAGTACAAATTCTTCGTTGGAATTATTATTGGTATTTGTGTTATCGTTATTCATAACTCGTGCCTCCTTTTAACATATTATCATAACGGATAAATTTTATCATAACGGAATAAATACTTCAAGAAAAATGTGAAATAATGTAAATAAATGTTATCAGAAATGAGGGGTAGTATGAAAGTTATTCTATATCTGTCTGATATGATGATTCCATTTGTCGTATTCTACATTGTAGGAATTGGAATTATTCAGAAAAATAAAGTGTATGATGATTTTATTGAGGGAGCAAAAGATGGTTTAAAAACAGTCGCAGGTGTGATGCCTACAATGGTAGGGCTGATGATTGGTGTTGGTGTGTTAAGCTCATCTGGTTTTTTGAATTTTTTTACCAAACAGATAGCTAAGATGACATTGAAAATTGGTCTGCCACCGGCGGTCGTGCCAGCAATGATTGTAAGGATGTTTTCATCATCAGCGGCCACCGGACTTGTATTAGATGTTTTCAAACAATTTGGAACAGATTCATATGAGGGACTGCTTTCATCTATAATGATGAGCAGCACCGAAACAATATTTTATACAATGTCGGTATATTTTATGACAGCCAAAGTCACCAAGACAAGGTGGACTTTGGCAGGAGCATTAATATCTACTTTAGCCGGAATTATTGCAAGTGTAATAATGACTAAAATGATGATTTGATTAACTTGCTTAATAACATAAAATTATAGTATCAAAATCTATACCTTATTATGGTTTTCAAAAGACCTATAGAGAGTTATACGATATATTGAGTGTAATGATGAAACTTAACTTTTACATCTATACAAGCAAAACATTTTCGGAATCTTTATAGATATCAGGTGCAGCTGTAGTTGTAATAATAGTTGCATCTGAATATCCGGCAAAAGATACATTAGATACTTTATTGAATTTAGATGAATCACATAGAATATAGCGTTCTGTACATTGGTATAGGGCGCATTTTTTTATCATAGCTTCCGATGGGTCAGGTGTTGAAAAACCATTTGCTTTATTGATAGCATTTGTTCCGAAAAAACCTTTGGTAAAATGATATTTAGTAAGATTAATAACTGCTTCTTCGCCAACCATAGCCTCAGTAGTTGCCTTATATAATCCACCAGGCAGATATACATTAAAGCCCTTTGTGGCAAGCCTTTTGGCATGCATAATGCCGTTTGTTACAATAATTATATTTGAATCAGGTGAAATATTATCAATAATAAATCCAGTTGAGGTACCGGCATCTAAATAAATCATTTCTTTATTATTAATAAGTGAGGCAGCGTATTGTGCAATTAATACTTTCTCATTACGATTAATATTTTCGCGTTCTAAAACAGCAGAGTCATATGAAATTGTATAGGGGTTCTGGTTCGGAGTTAAGGCTATTGCACCACCATGAACCTTGGTTAAAAGCTTCTTTGCAGCCATATCGTTTAAATCTCTTCGGATAGTTGATTCAGAAGCATCAAATAATTGCATTAACTCATGTACACTTATTGAGCCTTTTTCATTTACTGCCTTTTCGATTTCATTTTTTCGTTCCTCGTTTAACATAATAATCTCCATTTCTTATTCAGCTTATTCACAAACGGTCAAAATCATTCAATACAGATAGTATAATGAAATGTGGGAAAATTGTCAAAATAATTATTATATTTTTGAAAGAAAACGAATGAAAATGCTTGACTATGAATGGAAATGGTGGTATATATAATATACAAAGATATAAAACGTTTAAAAACATTCAAAAATACGAAAGATAATGAAAAAATTAATAAAATTATGAAGAAAGGCTCATATTAGTAAAATAAGGAAATGGAGGTTTGGAAGATATGATTTATACAGTTACATTTAACCCGTCACTGGATTACATCGTAAGTGTCAGAAATTTTGAAGAAGGCAGTGTCAATAGAGTGTCTGATGAAATGATATTGCCAGGTGGAAAAGGCATAAATGTTTCGATAGTACTTAATAATCTGGGAATGGAAAGTCATCTTTTGGGCTTCATCGCCGGCTTCACAGGTAAAGAAATTGAGAGAATGGTAAGTGATGATGGTTGCATATCAGAATTTATCAAGGTTGACAATGGATTCTCAAGAATCAACGTTAAGATGAGATCAGAAAAAGAGAGTGAAATTAACGGAATCGGACCTGCAATATCTAATAGTGAAATGACTCAGTTATTAGACAAGCTTGATAAGCTTAAAGAAGGCGATGTTCTGGTACTGGCAGGAAGTATTCCGGCATCTATACCGGACACAATCTATTACGATATTATGAAGATGTTGTCTGACAGAAAGATAATGATAGTAGTAGATGCAACCAAAGATTTATTATTAAATGTATTGCCTTTACACCCATTTTTAATCAAACCGAACAAGCAGGAGCTTGCTGAAATGATGAATCTTGAGAATTTATCGAAAGAGGATATTGTAAAAAATGCATTTGAATTACAGAAGCGTGGGGCTAGAAATGTTTTAGTATCGATGGCGGGAGAAGGAGCCATTCTTGTTACTGAAGACGGAAATGTATATTCGAGTGCGGCACATAAAGGCAATGTTGTTAATTCTGTCGGGGCAGGTGATTCGATGGTAGCAGGCTTTATATATGGATATCTTAAGAATAAAGATTATAAAGAAGCATTTGAAACAGGTCTGTGTGCAGGAAGTGCAAGTGCATTTTCGGAAAATCTTGCAACAAAGGAGCAGGTCGAAGAATTACTTATTAAACAAAGAGAAATGACTGTAGAATAACAATATATGTAGAAAGGAATGGTGGTTTTTATGAAGATTACAGATTTATTAGGAAATTCAGTGAGTCTTAATCAGAAAGCAGCATCGAAAGATGAAGTGCTTGAAAAAGTAGTAGATTTAATGTATGAAAAAGGGAATATCACAGATAAGGCAGAGTATCTGCAGGCAGTAAGAGCAAGAGAAGAAGAGGGAACCACAGGAGTTGGTGAAGGAATAGCAATTCCTCATGGTCGTTGTATGGCAGTAAATGCTCCGGGACTTGCAGCAATGGTGCTTCCAGAGGGTGTAGATTACGAGGCACTTGATGATGAGCCAGTACATTTGATATTTCTTATAGCCGCACCTGCTAATGGTGGAGATGCTCATATCGAAATGCTAAGTAAATTATCAACAATGTTAATGGATGAAGAATTCACAGCTAATTTAAGAAATGCAAAGAGCAAAGAAGAATTTATAAGCATTATTGATAAAGCCGAAAATGAGAGAGATAAGTCAGATAGTAAAAAAGCTTCCGAAGAAAATGCAGTTAATGCCGGAACAGAAAATGTTGTAAGTGAATCAGAAAAATCTGATAAGAATGCCAAATTCATAGTTGCAGTTACAGCATGCCCTACAGGAATTGCACATACCTATATGGCAGCAGAATCATTAGAGAAGAAAGCTAAGGAAATTGGCTGTAAGATTAAGGTTGAGACAAGAGGCTCAGGTGGTGCTAAAAATGTACTTACTGAATCAGAAATAGATAGAGCTGAGGCAGTAATCGTAGCAGCAGATACCAAAGTTCCAATGTCACGTTTTAATGGTAAGAAGGTAATTGAAGTTCAGGTATCTGATGGTATCAGTAAGGCTGATAAATTGATTAATCGTGCATTAAATGGTGATGCACCTATATACAAGAGTAATGGTGGAAGTGAAGAGGGCGGTTCTTCTAAAAGTTCAGGTTCAGACAGTATAGGTCACCGGATATATAAACATCTTATGAATGGTGTTTCACATATGCTTCCATTTGTAGTCGGTGGTGGTTTACTTATAGCCATAGCCTTTTTAATAGATGGTTTATCAGTCGATATTAATTCATTAAGTGCGGCTGAAAGAGGAAATTTTGGTACAATTACCCCTATCGCAGCTATGTTTAAATCTATCGGTGGAACAGCATTCAACTTTATGTTACCAATACTTGCGGGCTTTATAGCTATGAGTATAGCAGACAGACCGGGACTTGCGGTTGGTTTCGTCGGAGGTTCAATAGCAGCAACAGGCTCATCGGGTTTCTTAGGTGCGTTAGCAGCAGGTTTTATAGCAGGGTATCTTGTTAAATTACTTATTAAATTAACAGAGAAGTTACCAAAGAGTCTAGACGGTATAAGACCTATTCTTATCTATCCTTTTGTTGGAATACTTACGTGTGGATTAATAATGAATTATATAATTGAGCCGGTTGTAGGTATGATTAATACAGGGCTCAATAACGGACTTGGACATCTTAATGGTGTAAGCAGTGTATTACTTGGAATTATCGTAGCTGGTATGATGGCCATAGATATGGGTGGTCCATTTAATAAGGCAGCATATGTATTTGGTACAGCATCAATAGCAGCAGGAAATTATAACATTATGGCAGCAGTTATGATAGGCGGAATGGTTCCACCTTGCGCAATAGCATTAGCCACCTTATTATTCAAGAACAGATTTACAGAAGATGAGCGTAAAGCAGGACCAACTAACTTCATTATGGGCTTATCATTTATTACAGAGGGAGCGATTCCGTTTGCAGCAGCAGATCCACTTCATGTTATACCGGCATGCGTAATTGGCTCAGGAATAGCAGGTGCATTATCAATGGCATTCAAATGTACACTTATGGCACCACATGGTGGAATCTTCGTATTCCCAGTAGTCGGTAATGGATTATTCTATTTCCTTGCATTAGTTATAGGAACAGTCGTAAGCACATTTATGTTAGGTTTACTAAAGAAACCAATTACAAAATAAATTTAATAACTCAAACTACGCACATATATAATAGAATCAAATCATTTGTATTAAGTGAATTTGCATATATAAATATCGAAACTTTTGTAAGAATTGCTAATTTGTAGATATCTTTTTCGGCTCTTTTGATTATTTGAGTTCATTCAATGCCATACACTTAAAACGTTGTGTTCGTCTATGCTACACACTTGATTTATGACGTATCGTGTGCAAGTTAATGCCGTCAGATGCAAAAGGGCGGTGCAGTAAATCACCATTCAAGCGAAGCGCGTTTGATTAGCTGCACCGTAATAAACTTTGCAGATGACGGCATTTACTTGCACTAGATAAAGGAATTATGAAAGTGTGTAGCATAGACGGACATCTCGCCTTAAGTGTATGTCTGTTGAATGTACACAAAATTTGAGCCGAAAAAGATATCTTGCAAATTTACGCAATTCTTACAAGGTATTTCGATATTTATATCTGTCAAATTTACTTTAACAGATGGATATATGCTACGATATATATGTGCGAAGTTTGAGTTAATAATAGTGTATAAATGTATTGCAATTATGTTATAATATGGCAAGGAAAATAAATATGCAATGCATAAAAATGGAGACTAAAAATGGATGAAAGAATTAAGAAATTAGCATACAATCTTGTGAATTATTCTGTAAAGGTTAAAGAGGGCGAAAAGGTCTATGTGCATTATATAGGAAATGACACAACTGACCTTGCAAGAGCAGTCATTAAAGAAGTGTATAAGGCAAAAGGTATTCCATTTGCACATTTTACTGATAATAGGGTTCTTCGTGAGATATTATTAGAATGTAGTGAAGAACAGTTAAAAATAATGTCTGAAATTGACTGTATGGAAATGGATAAAATGGATTGTTATATAGGTATCCGCGGTACTGATAATATTGCCGAATTATCTGATGTTCCGGCAGACAAGATGAATATGTATGAGACTTTATACGGAACTCCGGTTCATAGTGACAGACGTGTAGCCCATACTAAATGGGTTGTATTAAGATATCCTAATCCGGCGATGGCACAGCTTAGTAATATGAGCCTTGAAGCATTTGAGGATTATTATTTTAATGTATGTAATCTGGATTATTCTAAGATGGATAAAGCAATGGACTCATTACAGAAGCTTATGAATAAAACAGACAAGGTCAGACTTACAGGTCCGGGAACAGACATAGAATTTTCGATAAAAGATATTCCTGCAATCAAATGCGCAGGCGAAATGAATATACCTGATGGAGAAGTGTATACAGCACCTGTAAAGAATTCAATAAACGGAACAATTACGTATAATACGCCATCAGTATATCAGGGCTTTACCTATGAAAATGTAAGCCTTACATTTGAAAACGGTAAGATAATCAAAGCTACTGCAAATGATAATGACAGAATTAACAAAGTATTTGATACTGATGAGGGTGCAAGATATGTGGGTGAGTTTGCGATTGGTGTCAATCCATATATAACAAGCCCTATGAAAGACATTTTATTTGACGAGAAAATAATGGGTTCAATACATTTTACACCGGGCTGCTGTTATGATGATGCACCAAACGGCAATAAATCATCAATCCATTGGGACTTGGTATTTATCCAGACTAAAGAATATGGTGGCGGAGAAATATATTTTGATGATGTTCTTATAAGAAAAGACGGTGTATTTGTTCTGCCTGAATTAGAATGTTTAAATCCGGAGAATTTAAAGTAGATGGTCTTGTTAAAAAAATACATCTGTATTATAATAGAAAAGTGTTTTGAAATTTGATGTATGATTAAAGAGTTTATATAACTTAGGGATTGTACATTCTAATACACTATATGTTATTTGTGTAAAAATGTGTTTAAGTGAGGAAAAAGAAATGGAACTAACAATTATTAAAGACTTATATCGTGATACTGACAAGTATATTGGCAAAGAAATCGAAGTAGGTGGTTGGATCAGAAGTATCAGAGATTCTAAAACATTTGGTTTTATCGTATTAAATGATGGTACTTTTTTTGAAACATTACAGATAGTTTACCATGATGAGATGGAGAATTTCGCAGAGATTTCTAAATTAAATGTTGGTGCAGCGATTATTGTTAAAGGTACATTGGTTGCAACTCCTGAAGCTAAGCAGCCATTTGAGATACAGGCAAGTGAAATAGTAGTAGAGGGAACATCAGCACCTGATTATCCTTTACAGAAGAAACGTCACAGTTTTGAATATCTTCGTACAATTTCACATTTACGACCAAGAACAAATACATTCCAGGCAGTATTCAGAGTACGTTCGTTAATAGCCTATGCTATACACCAGTTTTTCCAGGAGCGAGATTTCGTATATGTTCATACTCCACTTATTACAGGAAGTGACTGCGAGGGCGCAGGTGAAATGTTCAGGGTAACAACACTTGATATGAATGATTTACCTAAGACAGATGATGGAAAAGTAGATTATACCAAGGATTTCTTCGGTAAAGAGACAAATCTTACAGTATCAGGTCAGTTAAATGGCGAAACATATGCTATGGCATTCAGAAATATATATACATTTGGACCAACTTTCAGAGCAGAGAATTCTAATACTACAAGACATGCAGCAGAGTTCTGGATGATAGAACCTGAGATGGCATTTGCAGACCTTAAAGATGATATGATGCTTGCAGAAGCAATGCTTAAATATGTTATCAAATATGTAATGGATAATGCACCTGAAGAGATGAAGTTCTTTAATAATTTTGTAGATAAAGGTTTAATAGACAGATTAAATGGTGTGCTTAATTCGGATTTTGGACACGTAACATATACAGAAGCAATCGAGATTCTTGAAAAACATAATGATAAATTTGATTATAAAGTTTCATGGGGATGTGATTTACAGACAGAGCATGAGAGATATCTTACAGAAGAGATATTCAAACGTCCTGTATTTGTAACAGATTATCCAAAGGAAATCAAAGCATTCTATATGAAATTAAATGATGATAATAAGACAGTTGCGGCTATGGACTGTTTAGTTCCTGGAATCGGCGAAATCATCGGAGGAAGCCAGAGAGAAGATGATTATGATAAACTTCTTGGCAGAATGAAAGAATTAGGCCTTAAAGAAGAGGATTATGGCTTCTATCTTGATTTAAGAAAATATGGTTCAACAAGACATGCAGGTTTTGGTTTAGGTTTCGAAAGATGTGTAATGTACCTTACAGGTATGGCTAACATCAGAGATGTAATTCCATTTCCAAGAACAGTTAATAACTGTGAATTATAATCTGTATTTAATAATTTTATTAAATTATGATTATTAAGAGTGCGTGGCACGAAAAAGTAATTTAGATTTAAAATAAGCAGATATAGAAGGCGGCTCAATTTACAGATAACATCTATAAATTTCTTTAGATAACATCGATGAATTGGGCCGCTTATGTTAATAAGATTTTTAAGATAAGGTCAGGTTGGTCATTTAATAATAAATAATACGATTTCTCAGACAGATAATGCCAGAGAAAAGGAGTGTACGATGGCTAAAAGAAGAAAGAGAAATAATAGAAAAAATAATAATAGATATAAGAATAGGAATAAGAACAGAAAAGTAATTAAGAAGATTTTACTTGGTCTGTTTTTTGTAATTATAGCAGCTATATTATTTATTGGAGTAAAATATGGCGTGAAATTATATGAGTATGATAAAGAAGCGAAGAGACTCGTTAAAGAGGGTGGCGAGGAAATATTTAAAGCAAACCAGACGAGTATTATATATGATGCAGACGGTAATGTTATAACGGAACTGATAGGAGAAAGAGATTCATATTATCTTGATTATAAAGATATTCCATATTTCGTTAAAGCAGCGCTTATTACATCTGAGGACAGAAATTTTTATTCACATTCAGGTGTAGATTACAAAGCGATAACCAGAGCATTTTTAGTGTTACTACAGAATAAAGGTGAAATAACGCAAGGAGGAAGTACGATAACACAACAGCTTGCAAGAAATGTTTTTCTGTCACATAAAGTTACAATGGGACGAAAAATAAAGGAAATGTTTATTGCAAAAGAGATTGAGAAAAAGTTCTCTAAGGATAAAATATTAGAGTTTTATATAAATAACATATATTTTGGTAACGGATATTATGGAATTGAGGCGGCTGCCAGAGGATATTTTAGTAAATCAGTAACGGAGCTTTCGCTAGGTGAGATAGCATTTATATGTGCAATTCCGAATAATCCTACTTTATATGATCCGTATACGAATAGTGATGAGACTACCTTGCGAAAGAACAGAATCTTAAAGCAGATGTATGAAAATGATGACATTGACAAGCAGATGTACGAAGCTGCATTGTATACCACAATTGTCTTATATCCATCAGAAAATAAAACCAATAATTACATAGAAACATATGTTAGATATTGTGCAACAATTTCTCTTATGTCTAATTCTGGATTTGAATTTAAGTATTATTTCGATTCAGATGAGGAAAAAGAGAAGTATGAGAAAGAATATGAGGTCCTATATAATGATATTTCGGCTAAATTATATACGGGTGGTTACAAAATATATACATCAATTGATTTGAATAAGCAGCAGGAATTACAAGATATAGTGGATAATAATTTAGCACATTATACAGATGTAAATAATGAGGGTATTTATGCGTTTCAGGGGGCTGCGACCTGCATTGACAATACTACTGGAAAGGTCGTGGCGATTGTAGGTGGAAGAACGCAGGACTATAAAGGATATACACTCAACAGGGCATATCAGAGCTATAGACAGCCTGGTAGTACTATTAAGCCAATTCTCATTTATACACCTATATTTGAAAGAAATTATTATCCTGACACAAAGGTTGTAGATGAACCCATCGAAAATGGACCGGTTAACTCACCTAATGTCTACGAAGGTGAGATGACAGTAAGAAGTGCTGTAGAAAAATCAAAGAATACAATAGCATGGAAACTATTTGATGAGCTATCAGCGGATACCTGCCTTGGATATCTTAAAAATATGAATTTTAATAAGATTGTGAATAAAGACTATGTACCTGCTGTCTCAATTGGAGGAATGACCTACGGTGTATCGACACTTGAGATGGCTTCTGCATATGCTGCTATAGAAAATGATGGCGTATTCAGAACGCCAACTTGTATATCAAAGATAACAGATGCAGATTACAATATAATAGTAGATAATATAGAGTATACAAAGTCGAAGAATACTTCCATACAAGTTAAACAGATTTACCAGACAAATGCAGCAAGAATAATGACTGATGTCCTGAAAGGTGTTCTTACAGTAGGAACAGGAAGAAAATATAATATTTCAAATGCAATTTGTGCTGCAAAGACTGGAACTACTAATGATAATAAAGATGTATGGTTTGTAGGTTTTAGTAAATATTACACTACAGCAGTGTGGGTGGGATATGACATGCCTAAAGTTATTAATGACGGCTATGGCAATACCTGTTCAGGAAATATATGGAAAGAATTTATGACTAAGATTCATGATGGGTTAGAGATTAAAGATTTCGTTCCGTATGTTACAGAAGACGGAATACTAAGTAATGGCGAAGAGATATCTGAATCACAGCCTGCTGAAGAAACCACTGAAGAAACCACTGAAGAAATCGCTGATGAGACTACTGAAAATGAGGAAAATTCTATCTATACTAATGAAAGTGATGATGAAACAACAACTATAAGTACAGATAATAATTCTGATAATAGAGATAACAGAGATAATACAGAGACAACTAATCCATATAATTCACAGGTTACAAAACCATCAAATGAGCAGGCACCGGGAGGTGCTGATGGTGGTGTATATCAGGAATATTGGGGTGATTAGTGCGATAGTAAATGTTTTTATTACAGATAAGAGATAAGAAATTGTCTGTGCGAATTCTTCGTCTGTGTCATCGCAACAATTCATTTAGAAATGAGGATTGGCATAAAAATTGTGCTGATAAGATAAAAAGAGAGTTAATGTATGAAATTAATCGATACATTAACTCTCTTTTTAAAGTATTTTATTTGTGTATAGAGCTTAGATAACCTCGCCGTTACGATATTTTTCAAGACATTTCTGTATACGTTTAACAGGGTCAAGTAAGCCGCTGATAGATGCATCATGATTTAATGTATCTATTATTAAAGCGATATATTTGCTCATATCACAACTAATGTAATATGGTTTTGTTAATAATTCAGGAGTCTGATATGTTAAGTTAGTTGTAAGAACTCTGTCAATGATTCCTTTTTCGTAAGCTTCATCAAATTTCTCAAGACCATTTGTAAATAAACCAAATGTAGCGGCTACAAATACTCTGCGGGCCTTTCTTCTCTTAAGCTCTGTAGCAACATCTATCATAGATTCGCCTGAAGAAATCATATCATCAATGATAAATACATCTTTTCCTTCTACGCTTGAACCAAGGAATTCATGAGCTACAATAGGGTTTCTTCCGTTTACAACCTTACTGTAATCACGTCTCTTATAGAACATACCCATATCGATACCTAATACGTTAGCAAGGTATACGGCACGTCCCATACCACCTTCGTCGGGGCTTATCATCATTAAATGGTCAGCATCAATTTGTAAATCTTTCTCATGACGTAAAAGACCTTTTACAAACTGGTATGCAGGCTGAACTGTCTCGAAACCTTTAAGAGGAATAGAGTTCTGAACTCTAGGGTCATGAGCATCAAAAGTGATAATATTTTCAACACCCATATTTGTTAATTCCTGAAGAGCCAATGCACAGTCAAGAGATTCTCTTCCAGTACGTTTATGCTGTCTGCTTTCATATAAGAAAGGCATAATAACAGTAAGACGTCTGCCTTTACCTGCTACGGCTGCAATAATACGTTTAAGATCCTGATAATGGTCATCTGGTGACATATGATTCTCATAACCACAAAGAGAATATTTAATGCTATAGTTAGTAACGTCTACCATAAGGTATAAATCTTTACCTCTGACAGATTCGTTAATACTACCTTTTGCCTCACCTGAACCAAATCTCGAAATCTTTGAATCAATAAGATAAGAATCTTTCTGATAACCTGAAAAAGCGATTGTGTTCTTGTGCTCGTGTTCTCTGTCATTTCTCCATGCTGAAATATAAGCATCGACTTTTTTGCCGATTGGCTCACAGCTATTTAAAGCTATAATTCCAAGAGGACCGACAGGGATAGTTGTTGCGAAATTGTTTTCATCTGCTGACATAATCAAACCTCCGTTGTGTTTTCTGTGATAATCCACATAATTTTATAACATTATGAATTGTTATAGTCAAGTTAATTAGTTAAAAAAAATGGTAGAATCTCTCAATTAGAGCTTTTTACCTTACGGTTGTGTCTCAAATCATCACCGTAAATCTTCATAAATGTATATTCCTTTGCAAGTCTTGATGTAAGTCTTTCGGAATAACGTTCCATTAGTTCAGGTAGACCAAGGTTTGTTGAAATAATGGTCGATTTTTTATTAATTAGTCTTTCATTTATCTTGTTAAATAATGCAGAATTAGTAAAAGAATTAGATAATTCTGTTCCTAGATCATCGATAATCAGTAAATCGCAATCTGTAATCTGTTGTGATTTATTCTTTGCATCAATATCAGATTTATCAAAGCCGGCACTTGATAATATGTCAAACAAGCCAATTGCAGACAGATATATAACTGATATACTCTGGTCTAAAAGTTCTCTTGCAATACAGTTTGTAAGATAAGTTTTACCTACTCCGGTCTTACCGAAGAACAAAAGATTATTGTATTTCCTGTCAGGAGAAGAGAAGTTGTCTACGAAGTTATGGCATATATTCAAGACACTATTCATATTGTCCTTAGGGGACTTTCCGGTTACTGAATCTATATCACTGTCATTGAAATAATCAAGATTAAAGTTATCAAAGTTCTCGCTTTTAAGAATTTCACGAATATTTGACTGGTTGTATAATATTTCAATCTCAGCTTTCTTGAAACAATGACATTTCTTATTATCTATATATCCTGTATCTTTACAGTCATTACAATGGTAGTGCATATCGAGATAATCGGGTTTATAGCCATTTTCAATAAGAAGTTTTATACGTTCTTCTTTGAGTAAAGTTAATTTCTTCTTAAATTCCTCTATAGGCTTATTGCTGTCTTCAGGAGAATTATTACTTAAAAGCATTGCCCTGGTCGTAGCAAGAGAAAGAGAGGAAATCTCATCATTAATCTCTTTGATACGTGGAATCTGACTATAGACGGTTGCAATTCTTTCGTTCTGAAGCCTCTTATTCTCTAATTGTATTCTGTTATATGAGCGAATTATCTCGTCATATTGCATATTTGTAAGTGACATTATATCCTCCATTGCGATGTGGTCTTAAGAAATTTAATATATCAGTATATTGTAAAGCCAGCACTTCCCTTTTATGCCAATATCAGGGAAATGATGCCATACGGATTGTTACGTGCGTTGCACTCTTAACAATCCTACCCGATATTCGCATAACGTGAAGCTAGCGCTTCCCTTTTATGCTCATATCGGGGCGGGTCATTAATTCTCAAAATATACTATGCAAGCATAGTATATTTTGAGAATTTTGACCCTGGCATCATACGTTATTAAGTAATTCTTTCTCTAAAGATTCGTAGTTGTATGTTCTCTGGTTAAAATTATTAAATGAATTCTTAGGTCTGGCAGAAGTCTCATTATTATCGGTATGATTCTTCTTATAAGCAGCCTTGTTCTTCTGGTGCTCGCCGTCTAATAGTTTGACATCACTAAGAGTACGGATACCCTTTTCTTTCCATTTGGTAAGAATGGAATCGGCATATTCGAAACTTGGCTGGTGAATTGCATTCATCGTACGATTGCAGGCATCTAATACGATATCCATTGGAAAACCATAGGAATCTGTCCATTTTACAATAAGGGCTTTCTCGCCTGCTCCAGGATTACGTCCGCTTATTCCGAATGCCTTAAGCACAGGATAGCATCTTGAACTATATAATTCTGTACTTGCCTTAGCTTTATCAACAGTATCGATTCCTTCGTTTGCCCACGAAATAGCAGTTTTCTCTATGTAACGCATCTGCCTGTGGTTATTAGAAATAGCATATTCAAGCAGATATACAATGAGGTCTGAATCAAAACCAAGTACATCATAGAAGAATAATAAAGTATTTACATCGGATGCACTAAGAGTTTTACCGAGAAGTTTCTGTGCGATATACATAAATTCGACAACTTCGCTTTTCTCATTAAATGAGCTGATTTCGTTAGCTGTATATACTTTCTTGGAGAAATCAGGCTGTGCCATATTGAATGGTTTAAGTGTGGCAGAAGCCTTGTCTGAAGGAATGTTGTCAGGTGCCACATTGTCAGTATTTATATTGTCAGTATTTATATTATCATTATCCATATGATTAACAGGCAATTCACTATCCATGCGATTACTAGTTAATGCACTGTTTTTATGGTTGTCAGTTAATGTATTGTTTCTATGGCTATCAGTCATTTCATTATGTATATGGGCTACTGGTTGTGACTTAGGTGCTACAAATGTCGAAATCTCAATATTTGAGCCGTCAGTAGTCGTGTAGTCGGTAATAAGTGGTTTCATCTTAATATTTGTAAGTACCTTATTAGAATCAAATTTAAGGTCAAGAAGACCAATCTGTTCCCAGTATCTAAGGGCACGGACAACATCCTTCTCAGTATGATTAAAGATGTCTGCGATATGGCATATCGAAATATCCATATCTGGAGAAGACAAAGCTCTTAGTAAATATAAATAAATTTTCACAAACTCTCCGTTAGCATTTGGCATATACTCATCTAAAAAATAATTAGATACTATGGTTGCCATAGTCTGTGAGCTGCCTTCTAATTTAATCGTACCCATTTCTGTATCAATACCTTTCACACTATAAATATTTCAAATAAACAACTTTCTTTGAGTAGTCATTATAGCACAAAAAAAGGAAAATGAACACACCTATTTTTGCTGCAACCCTTGAAAATAAAGGGATTGAAGCAATGTGGATAATGTGGACAATGTGGACAAGGTATAAAAAATAATATCGAAAATTGTTACATTCCGTAAAATACAAGCAAATCAATGTGGTTTACATAATTGTCGAAAAATAAAGAAATCCACATTTTTATCATGGAGTTTTTCACAATAAAAATGTGGATAATGTGGATAACTATTTCTCAACCAGATTTTCGCCAATTAATACAACATCTCCAGCACCCATAGTTATCAACAAATCACCGTTGATACAATTTTTTGATAAAAATTTTTCAATTTCTTCAAAAGTTGGGAAATAATATACTTCTTTACCTAATTTTTCTATCTCTGCACGTAATGTATCAGAGCTTATTCCGAGGTCGTCTGTTTCTCTTGCAGGATATATTTTAGCTAAGACAACTTTATCAGCAAGTGTTAAAGCTTTAGCGAATTTATCCATAAGAGCTTTTGTACGTGTGTATGTATGTGGCTGGAATACACACCAGAGAGTTTTATGAGGATAATTTCTGGCTGCTGTTAATGTAGCCTCTATCTCATCAGGATGATGTGCATAATCGTCAACTACAGTTACACCGTTAAATGTTCCTTTATATTGGAAACGTCTGTCTGTACCTGAGTAGTTGCTAAGACCTTTTACGATGAACTCAACAGGTACTTTTATAGAGGAAGCGGTTGCAAATGCAGCCAATGCATTTAAGATATTGTGTTCACCCGGTACTTTTAAGTCTATATGTGCAATTGTTTCTGTGCCTGATAATGAGCAACAGCCCCCTTCACATTTGACTACACGCTTGACTACATCAAATGATGCACATGCAAAATCATTGTAAACAATATTTTCAGCCGAAAAATCACTGATATTTTTATCAAGACCAAATGTTATGTAACGACATTTGAGATCATTAGTAAAGTAACTTAGATTATCAATGGCACTGTTTATTATTAATGTGCCGTTTTCGTCTAATTTATCAGCAAATATCTTGAAACTGTTGCGGATATCATCAATATCTTTAAAGAAGTCAAGATGGTCCTCACGCACGTTAAGGATTACATTTACATTTGAGACAAGTGATAAAAAGCTGTTAGTATATTCGCAGGCTTCAGTAACTAAATAATCTGAATGCCCTACACGTAAATTTCCACCGATAGTTTTTAACATTCCACCCACTAATATAGTAGGGTCACATTCATATGCAAGTAATATTTCAGATAACATAGAAGTAGTAGTAGTCTTACCATGAGTTCCTGCAACGGAAATGGCTGTTTTATATTGTGCCATTATGTGTCCTAATAAGACTGCACGCGTTACGCTTGTGATACCTTTATCTCTTGCAGCAACTAATTCAGGATTATCCTGTTTAACCGCGGCTGTGTATACAAGATAAGAGATATCATCTGTTATATTTTCATAATTATGTCCATAATGAATAGTTGCACCAAGTGAAGTAAGACGGTCTGTTACTGCGGATTCTTTAGAATCTGAACCGGAAACAGTATATCCGTTATCTATAAGGATTTCAGCTAATCCACTCATACTTATACCGCCAATGCCGACGAAATGAACGTGACAAGGCTTTTTCATTATATTTTCTATATCAAGATTTTTCATACTAATCCTCTTTTCTGATAAATATTATATTTTTTTCTCAAACACAGGATCGCTTGTAAGGCGTACGCCTAACTTTTTAAATGTCTTCTTATCGACATCTGAAAGCATTACTGTTGTATGAACATCAAGTCCCTGGAGGGCTGGAAGCTGCTCCATTGCAAGTTTGGCATTGTTATCTGAAGTAGCACTCATTGCAAGAGCAATCAGAACCTCATCAGTGTGGAGTCGTGGGTTCTTACTTGACAGATAATCAACTTTCAAATGCTGGATAGGACCTATGGCTTCTGGTGAAATAATAGGTGTCTCGTGGTCGATTTCCGCAAGAGTTTTAAGCACATTTAATAATAATGCAGCAGATGGACCTAATAAATCAGAAGTCTTACCAGTAATAATTCTACCATCGTCTAATTCCATAGCGGCTGTAGCCACACCTAATTTCTCAGATAATTCCCTTGCTGCAACAGCAACTTTCCTGTCATGTGTGCTGATGTTTGCCTGATTCATTATAAGTTCAATCTTCTGGACTTCATGTTCAGTACCATTTTCAGTAACAAGCTTATTAAGACTCTCATAATATCTTCTGATTATCTCCATTTTAGATGCCTGACGGCATACTTCGTCATCAATAATACAGTTGCCTGCCATATTAACACCCATATCAGTAGGCGATTTGTATGGATTTTCGCCATAAATCTTTTCAAAGATTGCATTTAGAACAGGGAAAATATCCACATCACGGTTGTAGTTAACAGTTGTTTCGCCATATGCCTCTAAATGAAATGGATCAATCATATTTACATCATCTAAGTCAGCGGTTGCTGCTTCATATGCAAGATTCACAGGATGTTTAAGAGGAATATTCCATATAGGGAATGTTTCATATTTAGCATAGCCTGCTTTGATTCCACGTTTGTTATCATGATATAATTGTGAAAGGCATGTTGCCATCTTTCCGCTTCCTGGACCTGGTGCGGTAATAACTACCAATGGTCTTGTCGTCTCTATATAATCATTTTTACCATATCCCTCATCACTTACAATAAAAGGTATATTAGATGGATAACCTTCTATTGAATAATGAAGATATACTTTGACATTCATTTTCTCTAGTTTAGCCTTAAATGCATCTGTTGCCTTATGACTCTCATAATGTGTAATTACAACACTTCCGACATATAATCCACGTGAAGTAAATGCATCCATAAGACGTAAAACGTCCTCATCATAAGTTATTCCGATGTCGGCACGAACTTTGTTACGTTCGATATCAGCAGCACTTATAACGATTACTATTTCAGCCTGATCAGAAAGCTGCATTAACATTTTTAATTTGCTGTCAGGTTCAAAGCCCGGTAATACGCGGGAAGCATGGTAATCATCAAAAAGCTTGCCACCGAACTCTAAGTATAATTTGTCGCCGAACTTGCTTATTCTCTCTTTAATGTGTTCAGATTGCATTTTAAGATATTTGTCATTATCAAAACCGATTTTCATTGGTTCCTCCGTTCTAAAGTTTAACTTTTCCTTACATTATGGTTTATTAGTTTTGTATTATATGATGCTACACAATATTTTAACAGTGGCAGAGTATGGAAAGATATGCAGTGCATAATCCATAGAACCTCCTGTTATCTGTATCATTATATTATCGAACTATATATATTGTAAATAATAAGTAAGTAAAATTCAAGTCTGCTTTTCAAATAATAAAATATCTGCTATAATGAGGCAATATAAGAAGATGCAGATGGTGCAGATATTATGTGAATTACTTCGCAATTCTAAATATTTGTCCGGACATCATTAATATATTTATATGTACAGGGAAATGTGCAGAAATGAGGAAAAATGGAAACATCAGTTGATAATAATGAAAATTCACTAGCACCTGTCGGTGTATTTGATTCAGGTATAGGCGGTCTTACCGTTGCAAGAGAGATTATGCGACAGCTGCCAAATGAGAAAATAGTATATTTTGGTGATACTGCGAGAGTTCCATATGGTTCGAAATCTAAAAATAACATTATTAAATATTCAAGACAGATAGTAAGATTTCTAAGAACAAAAGGTGTAAAAGCTATTGTCGTGGCATGTAATACTGCAAGTGCGATGGCATTAGATGAAATAGAGAAAGAATTAGACATTCCAATTATTGGTGTGGTTAAGCCGGGCGCAAAGGTAGCTGTTGAGAAAACAGTTAATAAACGCATTGGAATAATTGCAACAGAGGCTACAATCAACAGTGGAATTTATACAGATACGATAAATGAACGTAATAGTGACATTACGGTTGTGACAAAGGCATGTCCGTTATTCGTTCCCTTAGTAGAAGAGGGATGGATTAAAGATCCGGTTACTTATGAAGTGGCAAGAAGATATCTTGCTGAACTTCAGGATAAAGATATAGATACATTGGTACTTGGCTGTACGCATTACCCCCTCCTTAGAAATACGATTGGTGAGATTATGGGCGATAAGGTAACACTTGTTAATCCGGCATATGAGACAGCGATAAGTTTAAGAACTCTTTTAGAAGAGAAGAATTTAGCAGCAGGCAACGAACACAGATATACAGGTGGAATGTATGAATTCTATGTAAGTGATACTGCGGATAAGTTTAAGAATTTTGCAAATTCAATATTGCCATTTCATATAGATAATATTACACAGATAAATATTGAAGAATATTAGTACATTTTATAAAAAATCAGAAAGGTTCGGTATAATATGGATAAAAATGTGCGTGTTATAATCAGGGGACTCCACAATACAGACAGTGATGAATCGGATATGGTTATAGACGTTAAAGGAACTTATTATAATAAGAATGGAAAGCATTATATCTGTTATGAAGAGAAAGATGAGAACTCTAATCAAGCTAATACAAATATGCTGAAAATGAGAGATGATAATATCGAGCTTATCAAAAGAGGAAATAATGCAACACATCTGAATTTCGAAAAGGGTAAAATAAATACTACTTATTATAAGACATTTGCAGGGAATCTGTATATTGGTGTAGATACAAAATATATGCATGTAATCGAAGGCGATGGCAGGATTGAGGCAAGAATCGAGTATGCGTTAGTTATGGATGAACAGAAAGTTTCGGATTGTGTAGTAGAGATACAGGTCATAGAAAATATATAATAAAAAATAACAATTAAGAAAACATAAAAAAGTACAAGGATATAGAAAAATTATAGAAGTAAAAAAGTCTTTATATATAACACTTAATGCTATATATAAAGACTTATGAATCTAAATTACATTTAAGATTATTTAGATTTTGCATTAGCTTTTTCAGCCTTTGCCTTTTCAGCAAGTTTAGCAGCTTTCTTCTCTTCTTTAAGCTGTTTGCGTGTTTTCTTAGGTTCTGGAAGAGGTCCTCTGATACGCTTTGCAGACATAACATAGATTCCGCTTACCTGGGCTTTAACTTCCTGTTTTGGAAGTATTGAATCAAATACAGTTCCATCACACATAAGGGACATAACTTTTGGTCCGACTTTAACTTTTAGAATAGGAACTTTTGCACGACGTAGATATTTCGGCGTTTGTTCAACGACAATTTTTGGAAATCCGGCTTCGGACAGCTTCATCTTCTTTTTATCTATTACATAAAAAGACATCATCTGTGACTGGCCTTCCATTGTCTTACGCTGTGAATCAGCTTTTTTCTCAGCTTTACGTCCGAATATATAAAGTACAACTAATAATACAAGTAAAACTGCTATAACTATTAATAATATTTTAATTAGTAATGGCATATTTTCCTCCGTTCTATGATAAATACTATGATTTTGGTATAAAACCAATACATAAAAAGTATTTTAACATTTATGGGAATAAAATACAATTCTTTTTTAGATATAAAATAAAAGTAAAGGAGATTACACCGATATGAGCGAAGCAATAGGCATAGCAAAGGGCATCGGGGAGTGGATATATAATAACACTTTTTATATAAATATTATTTTGGGCATAATAATTATATTCTTCCAGAGACGTGATCCGACTTCGGTGTGGGCATGGCTTCTGCTTTTATATTTCATACCTATTGTCGGTTTCTTCTTATATCTTGTAATCGGGCATGATTACCATAAGAGTAAAATGTTTCGAATTAAAGAAGTAGAAGACGAATTAAATGGAGCAATTAAGAAACAGGAGAACCGGATATTTAATAATGAATTCAGTATTACAGATGAAAGGGTGCGGGAATATTCGGATTTAGTATTATTTAATCTGGAGACGAGCAGCGCAATCTACAGTGAGGATAATAAAGTCAAAGTATTTACGGATGGAAATGCCAAATTCGATGATTTAATAGAGGAGATGAAGAAAGCGACAAAGTTTATTCATATACAATATTATATTATCAGTAAAGGTGAATTATTCGACAGAATATTCGAGGTGTTGAAGAAAAAAGTCGCACAGGGTGTAGAGGTAAGAGTTCTCTATGACAGTATGGGCGGCAGATATTTAGGAAGAAAAAATGTAAGGAAAATGAAGCAGGCGGGTATCAGAGTCGGTGAATTCTTCCCAGCATTCCTTGGAAGATTCCAGATGCGTTTTAACTACAGAAATCACAGAAAGATTGTGGTTATCGATGGCAAATGTGCATATGTTGGCGGTTTTAATGTTGGAGATGAGTATATAAGTAAGAATAAGAAATTCGGATATTGGAGAGACACACATCTTAAAATAGAGGGTGCGGCAGTTAATGATCTTCATATAAGATTTCTGCTTGACTGGAATTATACGACTAAAGAGAATCTGTTCGGCATAGAGAAATATTTCAATAATAAGCCATTGCATTACAATAGAAATGTAGGTGTACAGATTATTTCAAGTGGTCCTGATTCAAAGAGACAGGAGATAAGAGATAATTACCTGCGATTGATTAATAAAGCAAAAGAAAGAATATATGTGCAGACACCATATTTCATACCGGACGACAGTGTGTTGCAGGCACTTAAGATTGCAGCATTGTCAGGAGTAGATGTGCGGCTTATGATACCATGTAAGCCTGACCACCCATTCGTCTATTGGGCAACATACTCATATGCGGGAGATCTTATAGATGCGGGAGTCAGATGTTATTGTTATGAAGCGGGCTTCCTGCACGCAAAAGGAATGGTGGTAGATGGTCTGGTAAGTTGTTATGGAACAGCTAATATGGACAGACGAAGCTTTGCATTAAATTTCGAAGTAAATGCAGTTGTCTATGATCCTGATGTTTCATGGCAGTTAGAGAAGAAATTCTTAGAAGACCTGACGAAATGCAGAGAAATAACAAGATTTAATTATAACAGAAGAACATTATGGATAAGATTTAAAGAGCAGATATCAAGGTTGTTAGCACCGCTTATGTAGTTTTTGGCATTATAAAACATTTACAGGTGCAGAAAGGAACGAATGAAATGAGCAGTAAAAATACAAGGAAAAGTAAGATGGCAAAAAGAGTTTTACTGATGTCAGGCATTACGTGTGTAATGTTTTTAGCTTTAGTGGTTATGACAATCGGTTTTATAAAGGTAAAATCAGACAATAAGCAAAATGCCGACAAGGTCAAGGAATTAAATAAATCAAAGGATTCATACAGTAAGGAATTAGAGTCAGTTAATAATGAAAAAGATGACTTAAATAAAAAGGTAACTGAGTTAGAGAGTGAAAAGGAATCACTTGCTGATAAGAACGCAGAGCTTGAAAGTGTAATGACAGCACAGGGAATTAAGGAAAAGGCAGCTGCTGATAAGAAGATTGTCTATCTCACATTTGATGATGGTCCATCAGATTTGACACCACAGTTTCTTGATGCTCTAGACAGCTATGGTATAAATGCTACATTTTTCGTAACATATCAGCCACAGCACGAAGACATTTACAAGGATACAATCGCAAGAGGAAACAGCATACAGATTCATACGGCATCACATGATTATGACAAGGTATATGCTTCAGAAGAGGCATATATAGCTGATTTCAACGAGATTTTCGAGTATGTTAAAAATGTAACAGGTACAACACCTAATTATTTCAGATTTCCGGGCGGAAGTACAAACAGCTATGGAAAGAGTATTGTAAAATCAATTGCAAAAGATATGAAAACTAATGGATATGATTTCGTGGACTGGAATGTAAGTGTGGGTGACGGAAGCGCCAAAGCAACGAAAGACAGTATAATTGCTAAGATACAAGCTGAATCAGAGGGAAAAAATCATATTGTAATGTTAGCACATGACAGCGGAACTAAAACTGAAACACTTGCTGCTTTACCTGAAATAATTGAATATTATAAGGCTAACGGATATGAATTCGGTGTAATAAAGGGCAATTTAGATGTGTCATTTGCACAGTTTATAGATTATGAGAATTAATCAGATGAGGTTTACATTTGGTGGTCAGGGTGTTATAATCAACATTGGTTAAAAAGGTAATTCAATTAATGCTAAATTAAAAGGAGGCGAAATATATGGACAGTTGTGATAGTAATAGTCGAAGTACATATAACGATGGAACAGACTTGGAATATATTTCAAGTGTCTGTATGTATGCCTTTTAGATATATATTTTAGGCCTTATCCATCGTTAGAAATATCACAACCACAGATGTTTGTGTAGTATTTTACTACGATGGAATTTTTATGCCCTTTTTTAGGGGGAATGGAGGCTTAAAATGGAAAAAGAAGTATTAAAAGAACCAATGTATGTTGAAAATATCGTATCTATTATCAGAAGTGGACTTAATAAAGAAGAGCTATTAGAAAAATTAAGTGATTACCATGAGAATGATATCGCACAAAGTCTTGAATATCTGACTAAAGAAGAACGTATTAAATTATATAATAATCTTGATGCAGAAACGATATCTAATATATTTTCTTATATTGAAGAACCTGATAAATATATCGAAGAATTAGGAATCGATAAATTAGCCACAATTATCAACGAGATGGACTCAGATGATGCGGTCGATTTATTAGAAAATATTGATGAAAATATAAAAAGTCAGTTGCGACCAATTCTGAAAGAAGATGTTAAAGCTGATATCCGTTTGATAAATTCATATGACGAGGAAGAAATCGGTAGTCTGATTACTACGAATTATATTAAAATATCTAAAAATCTTACTATCCGTCAGGCAATGCATGAATTGATTAAACAGGCAGGAGAGAATGATAATATTTCTACAATCTATGTTGTAGATGAAGCTGATAAATATTGTGGTGTCATTGATTTAAAAGATTTAATTATAGCAAGAGAGCATGATGAACTTGATGATATTATCAGTTATTCTTATCCATATTTACTTGACCATGAGAATATCTCTGAGAGTATCGAGAAGATAAAAGATTATGCAGAAGATTCACTTCCTGTATTAAATGCTGATAAGAACATAATAGGTATTCTGACTGCACAGGACGTAATTGAGGCAGTAGATGATGAAATGGGTGAGGACTATGCTAAATTAGCTGGTCTGACTGCAGAAGAGGACCTTAAAGAAACCACAACAGAAAGTATGCGTAAACGTTTGCCATGGCTTATAGTATTATTGGTCTTAGGAATGGGAGTTTCGACAGTTGTGGGTGCGTTTGAAAATGTTGTGGCAGTGCTGCCGATAATAATATGCTTCCAGTCTTTGGTACTTGATATGGCAGGAAATGTCGGAACACAGTCTTTGGCTGTAACAATTCGTGTTCTTATGGACGAGGACTTAAAGGGTAAAGATAAATTATCATTAATTATAAAAGAAGTGAAAGTCGGCTTTAGTAATGGTATGCTTCTTGGCATATTGTCACTTGTTTGTCTGGGACTTTACATTAGTTTCTTCAAGGGCTACACATTATTTAATGCATTTATGATATCTGGTTGTGTTGGAATATCATTATTAGTATCTATGATTATTTCAAGCCTTGTTGGAACTTTAGTGCCATTATTCTTCCATAAAATAAAAGTGGACCCGGCAGTAGCCTCAGGACCACTTATCACAACTGTAAATGATTTAGTTGCAGTAGTTACTTATTATGGATTATCTTGGATACTTTTAATCCAGTGTATACATCTGGCATAGTATTTAATTAGAATAAAGATTAGTATTACTAAACAGAAAATAAATAGTATTTTGTATATTTAATTTGCCAGATAATGTCTGGCAAATTGGCATTTACCGGAAAATATTTTCTAAAGGTGTAAGCTGTAAGTCAGCCAATGTTTTATATGACAGATTTACGGCTTCGTCCCATATAACTGACGGATTATGACAATCTGAACCTACGATTACCTTAATATCACTACCTTTAAGGCGTGACCAGAAGCGGTTATCAGGATAAGGATATCGTTTGCCATCAGGATAATCGGTAAGTCCACGTCGTATTCCATTAGCGTTGAATTCTATGATGGTTCCGTATCTGGATGCGGCCTCTAATATAATGTCAAATGCTTTATCGCAATTATAATCCCATGCAAAAGGATTAATCATACACAAATCAGGGTGTGCAAGAATTTTAAAATATCTAGTTGCAAGTCCCTCGCTTATTGCATTAGCATATTCTAAATAACATTCAGTGCTGTCAGCGGAATAAATGCTTTTAGAAGAATTATTATCAGACATATATGTGTGTTCGCCGAGTAACAGATAATCAAGTCCGCGTTTCGTAAGAAGTTCTTCATAGTAATTAAGATTCTTACGAAAATATTCAATCTCTAATCCTTTGTAAAGAGTAATTCTGTCAGAATATATTTCTTTAAGGCGGTCAAGTTCGTTAAGATAATCATCTAATTCACTATATTCCATTCTAAGACCATAATTTTCACCATCAGGAAATGGTGCGTGGTCGGAAAATCCTAAAATCTTAATGTCGCTTTTAATAGCAGCCAATACATAATCTTCTTCCGTTCCACCGGCATGTTTACAGCGGCAGGTGTGTGTATGGTAATTAACTTTCATTTTTAAGTCTAAGCCCTTTCGTCAAGCATTTCCTGAATCTTACTCTGTGTATAGGCACCAAGAAATTTCTTATCTTCTTTGTCTAATTCTTCGATTATAATTGGTTTACCAAAGTCAATAGTTACTTTTCCGCGTTTAACCTTAGGAAAATGATTTTCAAAAATATCTGCTGTACCTGTAAGCGCGACAGGAATAATAGGCGATTTAGATTTCTCTGCCATCTTCATACTTCCCTCTTTGAAAGGAAGCATTTTACCGTCTTTAGAACGTGTTCCTTCAGGGAAAACAAATACTGACACACCGCCTTTAATCTGTTCTACACCTTTTAATATTGTCTTAAGTCCCTCTTTAATATTATCTCTGTCTAAGAAAAGACAACTGATATTTCTCATCCACAGATTAAGAAATGGAACTTTGTTAATCTCTTTTTTCGCTACATATCCGACATTATATGGGATAGTAACATATGATACTAAGATATCAAAAAAGCTGTTGTGGTTACCAACATATAAGCAGGCTTTATCCTTTGGAATATTCTCAACCCCGGTTGCTTCGATTTTAACACCCGCTATAAACAGACAAATTCTAAAGCCCATCGATACAATGAATTTGCTTGAATTATCCCTTGCCTTAACATTGCATTTACTAAGTATCCATTCAATAAGATATATGGGTATACTTAGAATAAAAAATATTACCAGAAATATTGCAATTCCAAAAAGTCGTAACATAAGTCCTCCATAAAATTTATTAGTATTAAATTAAATATTAAAGAAGTAATAAGCATCTTGTATACAAGAATACATATCGTATACGCATATAAGAATATAGCAAGAGAACATATTGAATTACTTTTTAACACTTTAATCCTATACATTATAACATATTGAGAGGTATTTGGATATTTATATTTGTCAAATTTACTTTAACAGATGAATATAGTCTGCAATATGTATGTGCAAAGTCTGAGTTATATAAACAATATCATTAAAGTAGTAAAAAAATACTTTTTTATAAAAACTTCTTGACATTAATATGACATAGTGATATTGTTATAGAACGAAAGTAGTAAAAAGATACTTTTAAGGAGAAATGGAATATGGAAAAAAAACGTAGTAAGGAGAATTTACCAGAACAAGATTGTGGTAGAAAAGGCATATTAGAAAAACGAAATGCTGCTGGGCTTACCGAAGCAGAGTTTCTGGCAGGTTACAGGCCAAGTGATTATGAGAGACCATCAGTGACAGTAGATATGCTGATTCTTGCAATGGATAAGTCGTTTAACGGACTGAAAACTTTGCTGATTCAACGTAAAAACCATCCATACATAGATTGTTATGCATTACCTGGAGGTTTTGTGGAGATAGATGAATCGGCATATAGTGCAGCTTCAAGGGAACTTGAAGAAGAAACGGGACTTAGAAATATTTATTTAGAACAGCTTTATACAATGAGCCAGCCGGACAGGGACCCTCGAATGAGAGTTATAGATATTGCGTATATGGCACTTGTACCAGAGACGAAAGTCGAGGGAAAAGTTAAGGCCGGAGATGATGCTAAAGAGGCTTTATGGTTTGACATAAGATTTACGGACAGGAATCTGATTCTTCGGAATGAGGATAGGAATATTGAAATCAGATACAATCTTAAGAAGAAATCATTTAAGAATGGCGTAATAAAAGTTGAGAATTATGTGCCTGACTTAGTCAGTGATGATGCATTAGCATTTGACCATTCGGAGATAATCTTAGAAGGGCTTACGAGGCTTAAGAATAAAATAGAATATTCCGATGTTGCATTTAACCTTGTACCAAAGGAATTTACACTTCCTGATTTGCAACGGGTGTATGAAGTTATTCTGGGTAAGAAACTTTATAAGACGAATTTCAGGGAAAAAATAATCGATAAAGTCAGACTTTTAGACAAAAAAGGAATATCGATAACAGGTAATAAGTCATCAGCTTTATATAAATATAAACGTTAGTAGAAATGGAGACAGTGAGAAAAATATATGAAGAAAATATTAGTAATTGTAGATATGCAGAATGATTTTATAACAGGTCCACTTGGTAATGCGGACTGTCAGGCTGTAGTTAATAATATAATAGAAATTGTGAATAATGAAAAGTATACAGACATTATTCTTACAAGAGATACGCACCAGGAGAATTATCTTGATACCCGGGAGGGTAAGAATCTTCCAGTCGTTCATTGTATAGAGGGAACGAAAGGTTTTGAGATAGATTCAGATATAATGAGTGCAGTAGAAAATAAATATAAAACTTCAGAAATTATAAATTATCTGAATCAGAAAGAAAATATGCCGATTATTATTAACAAGCCATCATTTGGAAGTATGGAGTTAGCAAGGCTGTTATCTGAAAATGTAAACGAAGAAGATATCATAGATTTCGTAGGAGTATGTACAGGAATCTGTGTGATTAGTAATGTATTACTTGCGAAAGCAGCAATTCCGGAGACAAAGGTAAGAGTTATAGAAAATGCATGTGCCTGCGTAACTAAGGAATCGCATAGAACAGCAATTGAAGCAATGAAAATGTGTCAGGTTGAGATAGTGTAGAATAGGAGAAAAGTGTGAAAATAATGCTGATGCGGTTATTTTTCACCATGCTATTTGTTTCTGAGCGAAAACAAATAGCTTTTATGGCAGCTGAGAAATCGCCTGCGCGAATTTCTCAGCGCCTCTTTGCGACAAGTCGCTCAGAAATGAGGATTATTATGAAATTAAATCAGATTATTACAAGTTTATTAGAAACTGATATGTATAAATTCAGTATGGGACAGGCGATATACCATCAATTTAGTGATTATAAGACTACCTGGTCTTTCAAATGCAGAAATACAGATGTGCATTTTACAAAAGAAGTAGTAGAGGAAATAAAAGAGCAGATAAAGGCATATTGCGGACTTAGATTTACAGAAGAAGAGCTTGAATATCTTCATAATATTAAGTGGATTAAGGGAAGTTATGTGGATTTCTTAAGACTCTGGCAGCCAAGATATGAAGATTTCGAGATAACAACAGATGCAGAGTGTGGTCTCTCAATTGAGGCAAAAGGCACATGGCTTAATACCTCTATGTATGAGATTCCTACACTTGCAATCATTAATGAAGTGTATTTCAGAATGGAATATAATTATGATGAACTTCTTAATAGCTTTAAGAATAGATTAGATGAAAAAATCAGGAAAATAAGCACAGGTGAATATAATATCGGTTCATTTAGTGAATTTGGTCTTAGAAGAAGATTGTCAGCCAAAGCCCAGGAACTTGCAGTAGATTTACTTAGTAAAAATGAATATCCCGGCTCAAAATTCGTTGGAACTTCAAATGTATATCTTGCTAAGAAATATAATCTTACACCGGTTGGTACGATGGCGCATGAGTGGATTATGTGCGTAGGACAGGGTAATCATAAACATAATCCAGCATATTCTAACTGGTATGCATTAGATGCATGGGTAAAAGAATATGGTATCTTAAATGGTACAGCGTTAGCGGATGCGATAACAACTGACTGCTTCCTTAAAGATTTCCAGCTTACTTATGCAACATTATTTTCGGGTGTCAGACATGACAGTGGTGATCCTTATGAATGGGGCGACAAGATGCTTAAACATTATGAAAGTCTTGGGATAAATCCTATGACGAAGACATTGCTCTTTAGCGACAGCCTTGATTTCGAACGTGCTGACGGACTTAACAAGTATTTTAATACCAAAGCAAGAGTTGCCTTCGGAATAGGAACTTATATTTCGAATGATACAGATGTTCATCCACTCAATATCGTAATGAAAACAACGGCATGTAACGGTATGGATGTTGCAAAGATTTCTGATACACCGGGTAAAGGAATGTGTAAAAATCCTGATTATGTACATTATCTGAGAAGATGTATCGACTGGCGAATGAAAAACGACAGATAGAAGATATTAAGATACATTTATAAAAATATTTTATATGTGTAATTCAGTATATACAGATAATTGATATATGTGCAGGAAAATGATGTGCTATGAAAAACTATAAATCATAATAAGCAGCATCTTTACAAATATATCTTATGTGCCATGGTTCATTGACGTATCCGGTGAAAGATGAATTTTCTTTGGTAAAGCTGAATGTAAAACCAAAGGCAGAGGCATTCTTCCTAAGCCAGATTCCCTCAGGAGTTTTTTCGAATTCTTCGCATAAGTCGTAGTCAACGCCAGGGCAGGAGACATCGATTGCAAGACCTGTCTGGTGTTCGCTGGTACCTGGCATTGCTACATGTGAATATGCATATTCACGCCCATGTTCACGAACACTGTTTTCATAGAGTTCTTTTTGTCTGTCGTATGAACGAAAAGCTGAGATTCCCATAAGATTAAGCCCTTCTTTAAAACAGGCTTTGAACATTTTGCGGAGTGGCTCATAAGCGACTAAGGAAATGCATCGCTTCATATCATATACAGGTGCTATGAACGGAACAGGCGCTCTTACTAAATCTTCTGGGATATAATCAGGGGGCAAAGGGTGATACCTGTCGGTAATATAATGTTTTGTGTTCACACTAACCTCGATTACATATGAAAAATTATATTTTATATTATTCAGGAAACAGAAAAAGGTGAAAAGTAATGAAAGAAACTAATTCAGATTATGTAAGAAAAACAATAGATAAAAATGTGGGGAAGTATAAGAAAAATATAAAATAGCTAATATATTATCTAATTTTAATAAATATATTGAAAAAAGCTAATATATTAGCTATAATTATATTAACAATAAGTCGATTTAAAATGGAGATTAGTATGCAAAAATATATATGGGAAACACCACAGGAGATAAATATGCTAGTTGCAACTAATGCAAAGAATATAAGAAAGAGAAAGGGGATATCACAACAAAAGCTAAGTAAGTTATCAGGGGTAAGCTATGGTTCAATAAAGAGATTTGAGGAAACAGGAAATATCAGTCTTATTTCTTTGACAAAAATTGCTGTCGTACTAGATGCTGTAAATGGAATCAAAGCCTTATTTACGGAAGTCACATATAATTCTATACAGGAGGTTATCAATGAACAAAGATAGTATTAGGTTGGGGTTAAAAACTCTTAAGGTAAAATGTTTTGACCGATATGTAGGAACACTTGCAATGACACCGGATGGTAAAGTGGCATTTTCATATGATGATGAATGGTTAGTTAATGGTTTTGCAATAAGTCCGTTTTCACTACCACTTGAGAAAAAAGTATTTATCCCCGGGAAACGATATTTTAATGGATTATTTGGCATATTTGCAGATAGTTTGCCTGATGCATGGGGACAACTGCTTTTAGACAGGATATTAAAGGAATATAAGATTACTGAGGATATAACTGTTCTTGACAGGCTTGCATTAGTTGGTACATCAGGAATGGGAGCCTTGGAATATGAACCTGATTACAGAATAATAGAAAATGAAGAAATAGATGATTTGGATTATCTTTCAAAACAATGCCAGAAAGTTCTTAAAACAGAATATTCGCCTGATTTGGACATATTATATAAGTTAGGAGGCAGTAGTGGAGGTGCAAGACCGAAGATATTAACACATATTGAAGATAAGGATTGGATTATAAAGTTTTTGGCGGGAATCGATGGCCCAAACTGTGGATTACGAGAATACATTTATTCAGAATGTGCAAGAAAATGTGGTATAAAAATGACAGAAACAAGGCTATTTCCATCGAAAATTTGTGACGGATATTTCGGAACAGTGAGATTTGACAGAATACCATATGAAGGTAAAATGAAAAAAGTTCACATGGCTACGGCGGCTGCAATATTAGAAGCAGATTTTATGTCTCCATGTCTGGATTATAGTGTGTTAATGAAGCTTACCCATGTACTTACAAGAGGAAATGCAGAAGATATGGAAAATATGTTTCGAAGAGCATGTTTTAATGTATTTGCACATAATAGAGATGACCATGCTAAGAACTTTACATTTTTATATAATGAAGATGAGGATTGCTGGAGACTAAGTCCTGCATACGATATCACTTACAGTAATACTTATTATGGTGAGCATACGACATCAGTTGATGGTAATGGAAAAAATCCCGGAGAAAAAGAACTGATGAATGTTGGAACAGGGGCAGGTATTAAGAAATCATTATGTGAAGATATCATAGACGAAATCAGAACAATAGTTGGTGAAGAACTGGCATTTATTAAAAAAGATAATTAGTAAGAAAAATATTTGACATAGTAAATATGAGTGTCTATAATGAATTGGTACTACCAATTTTAGTATAAATATTTGCAAATGAATATTAGAAGTATAAACAGGAAAGGAGACTATGATGTATTAATTGTTTCTAATCTTTGCTAAATAGCTGGATATTAAAGCTTGGTTGCAGGTCTATAATAAATATACGATTTATGACGTATCGTGTGCAAGTTATATGCCGTCATATGTAAAAGAGCGTTGCAGTAAATCACCGTTCAAGCGAAGTGCGTTTGATTTACTGCAACGTAATAGACTTTGCAGAGGACGGCATTTACTTGCACTAGATAAAGGAATTATGAGGATGTTTATTATAGACCTGCAACCAAGCATAATATAGGTATATCTGCAAGATAGAAACAATTAATGCATCATATAGAGAACTATGAAATATTTGCGCCAGTTTTTAATGATTTTAGCCATATCATTTATCGGAGAAATATTAAAATATTTTCTTCCATTGCCCATACCAGCAAGCATATACGGTATGATGATTTTATTTATAGGACTTCTTACAGGAATAATTCCATTAGAGGCAGTGAAGGATGTTGGTAAATTTCTAATCGAAATAATGCCGGTTATGTTTATTCCGGCAGGAGTAGGACTTATGTCATCATGGGTGAATTTAAAGCCTGTGTTATTACCAGTAAGCATAATAACAGTAGTATCAATTGTAACAGTTATGATAGCTACGGGAAGAACATCCCAATGGATAATCAGAAGAGGAAAGAAAAAGGAGGAAACAAGACATGAATGAGTTGTTTCAGAACTCACTATTTGCAGGAGTTACAATCAGTCTCCTTGCCTATCTGGCTGGCTCTATATTAAAGAAGAAATTCAAATTAGGTATATTTAATCCATTATTAATTTCGATTGTGCTTACAATAGTTGTACTTGTATGTGCAAGAGTAGATTATGAAACATATAACAAAGGTGCACAGTATTTAAGCTGGTTTCTGACACCTGCAACGGTATGCTTAGCAATTCCTTTATACGAACAGTGGGAGTTATTAAAGAGAAGCTATAAAGCTGTCATATTAGGAATAACTTCAGGAGTGCTTACAAGCCTTGGTACAGTATTTGTATTAGCTAAGATAATGGGACTTTCGCACAAAGACTATGTTACATTGTTACCAAAATCTATAACAACTGCGATAGGTATGGGCGTGTCGGAAGAATTAGGTGGCTATGTTACAATTACCGTTGCAGTAATCGTTGTAACCGGAGTCCTTGGAAATATTTTTGGCGAAATGATATGCAAAATATTCAGAATAACTGAGCCGGTTTCAAAAGGACTTGCATTTGGTGCTTCATCACATGCTGTTGGAACGGCTAAGGCAATAGAAATAGGTGAGATAGAGGGTGCAATGAGCAGTCTTGCAATAGCTGTAACAGGAATTCTGACAGTTGTACTTTCGTCTGTATTTGCAAATTTTATGTAATTAAATAGAACTAGGAGGACAATTATGATTATAACAATTGGACGTAAATGTGGTTGTAATGGTGACATAATAGGACATAAATTAGCAGAGAAATACAATATGGAATACTATAATAAAGCACGCATTTCAGAAATAGCGAAGCAAAAAGGGTTATATGATAAATATCCTGATTATTACAGTGAGATACCTATGGATATGTTACTTCACACAATATCAATGACTGATGATGACAGCATATATATGAAAACACCCAAAAAAGCATTGAAAGATATCGTTCCTGAAGATAATTTTGTTATTCTTGGAAGATGCGGAAATTATGCCTACAAAGATAATGAAAATGCAGTCTCAATATTTCTGACGGGAGACATAAGTGACAGAGAGAAAGTTATTTCAGATAAGCATGGCATATCTGTTAAAAAGGCACATAACCTGATTATGCAGACCGATGACAGAAGAGAGCGATATCATAAATACTACACCGGAGAAGAATGGGGAATGGCGCAAAATTATGACGTTTGTCTGAATGTTTCCGCACTTGGTGTGGATGGTGTGGTAGATGTAATTGAAAATTATATAAATGCCAGAAAATAATATCAGAAAGGTTAATACACCGCTATGCAGGAAAATACAACTCAGGAATATGAAAAGGCAGTTAAATATATTTATGATTTAATGCAGAATGGTTCACTACAGGTGGGAAGTAAACTTCCGGCAGAACGTATAATTGCACAGGAACTTGGAATCGGAAGAAATTCAACAAGAGAAGCTATAAGTATTCTAAGTGGAATGGGATTAGTTGACAGAGTACAGGGTTCAGGCAACTATATTTCGAAAAATGCAGGACAGTCAATAAGGCAGACAATAATAATGATGCTTGCATTAGGAAGTATCTCTAAGAAGGATATATGCGAATTCCGAAGAACAATGGAGAAGTCAGTATGCAGCCTGTTAATTGAGAAAAACGTACCGAAGGACAGAATGGATAATCTGAATAAACTGCTTATCAAAATGCAGGATTTAAAAGGAAAGAGGTTATCTGATACCGATAGGGAATTCCATAACGAATTGATTATATTAACGGAGAATAACCTGTTAATTATAATTATGGAAGCGATTACGGAAGTGTACCGGGAATGGATTGATTATGTCATTAAACGTGCAGATAATGATGTAAGAGAAGAATTAGTTGAATGTCACAAAGAAATATATATGAATATAATGCAAAAAGAATGTGATGAAACATTCAGGGCGATTGACAGGCACTATGATATAATAGAGGAAATGCTTGAATAAGTATCTGATTTGCAAAGTTAATTATGCAATCGTTTAAATAGAAAATAATTTCAGGAGAGAATACATATGCTTACACAATTTTCAAGAACAGAATTATTATTAGGTAAAGATTCAATGGAGAAATTAAAGAATTCCAGAGTCGCAGTATTCGGAATCGGAGGAGTCGGAGGTTATGTATGTGAAGCACTTGTAAGAAGTGGAGTCGGAGCATTTGATTTGATTGATGATGATAAAGTATGCCTTACGAATCTGAACAGACAGATTATTGCTACGAGAAAAACAGTGGGTAAATATAAGACCGAAGTGATGAGAGACAGAATACTTGAAATCAATCCACAGGCTGATGTAAGATTACATCAATGTTTCTTTTTACCTGAGAATTCTGATGAATTCCCATTTGAGGAATACGATTATGTTGTAGATGCGGTAGATACCGTAACTGCAAAGATAGAATTAGTAATGAAAGCGCAGGCGATGAACGTACCGATTATAAGCAGTATGGGAGCCGGTAACAAGCTCGACGGAAGTATGTTCAGGGTAGCTGATATATACAAGACAAAGGTATGCCCACTTGCTAAAGTTATGCGACGTGAACTTAAGAAAAGAGGCGTGAAGAAATTAAAGGTTGTTTATTCAGAAGAAATGCCTACAAGACCGATAGAAGATATGGCTATAAGCTGTCGCTCTAATTGCATATGTCCTCCGGGTGCCGCACATAAATGTACAGAACGAAGAGATATTCCCGGAAGCGTTGCATTTGTGCCATCGGTAGCAGGACTTATTATTGCTGGCGAAGTCGTGAAAGATTTGTGCAGAATTAACAAATAATTTGAAAATTATGTGAAAAATATACATAGATACTTTTATTTTGTAAATAATTATGGTATAAATGAGAGTACGTGTTCGCATTAGTGTGGATAAAATATTAAAAGTAAAGGAAAATGCATTAATTACATAATAAAATCTCAGATATATTATGTGATTATATCGTTACGGAACGAAATGCAAGGGATATTAATGAGAAAAAGAATTTTAGCCTTAGGTCTTTGTATTGCGATGGCATTTACAGCTACAGCATGTGGCAAGGATAAAGGTAAGAGTGCAAGCTCAGGAAATGTAGGAAAAGTAGCTAATACAAAGGCAGATATGTCAGGTACAGATTACAAATCTAAAGTTACATTAGCTGAATACAAAGGACTAAAAGTTGGTGAATCTACAGTCGATATTGATGAAGCAACAAAGAAGAAGATTAATTGTCTCCTTATTACATCAGGATATTTTACAGTTGATACAACAAATGTAACTCAGAAAGAGGGTACAGTTGAAGAATTTGATATTGTAAATATCGATTATACAGGTAAGATTGATGGCGCAGAATTCGAAGGCGGTACAGCTTCAGGTTCATTACTTGGTATCGGAACAGGTTCATTTATCGATGGATTCGAGGATGGACTTAAAGGTGTTAAGACAGGTGAAACAGTTGACCTTAACTTAAAATTCCCTGATGATTACCAGAATAAAGATGTTGCTGGTAAAAATGTTGTATTTACTGTAAAAGTTAATTATATTCTTGGAATCAATGACCAGTTCGTAGCTGACAACACAGACGAGATATATTACTTCTTACACGAATATTTCTTAAATGGTAAATCAGTTAAAACAGCAGATGAGTATTATGATGCAATTACAGAAGGAATCAAAGTTTCAAATATTGCATCTAAAATTGTTAGTGAGATAACAGATGCAACAAAAACAGAAATTAATGAAGCAGAACTTAATGAATATTTAGATGAAATTAAAGCACCTATTAAAGAAGCAGCAGAAAGCAATGGCGCTGATTTTGCAACACTTATATCATACTACTATGGATTATCTTCAGAAGAAGAATTTGATGAGTATTATACAAAGATATTCAAGAACTATCTTGTATTAATCAGTATTGCTAAAGAAGAAGGCATTAAGATTTCTGAAGATGAATACAATACAGTAGCACAGGCTATGGTAGATCACAGTAAAGGAAAATATGCTGATATAGCAGCATATCAGGTTGACTATGATAAACAGTCTACAGTAGATGATTTAATCTGTGGAAAAGTTTATTATAAACTTGCTGATTATGTTGAAGTAGTTCCAGATTCAGAAATTGAGACAGAAGCTGAGTCAACAACAGAAAATGAGACAACATCAGCAAAATAATATTTGACTTAAATTTGTAAGTAAATATATAAAAAGAGAACTCCCTATGAATATTTGCGATAGCATTCATAGGGAGTTATTAATTTTAATCAATATAAATAAAAGTTGTAATTAATAGTTTGCATGTATTTTTATTATTTCCTTAATTACCGGCAGATTATCAAGCGTGTAGTCAAAAGTATCAATCTGATAATCATAGCAGGTAGTATTTAGTGACTCTAAAATAAATCTGGTATGATGCTGTGGCATAGATAATACAATAGATTTCATAGTATTATAGAAACTGTCCTGCTGGTTAAATTTGTAGGATATTGTAAAACAGACCAATATTGAGAGATTATAATGATCAATCTCTTCAATTGTTTTAATCTGGTGTATCTTATTAAGCAGACACATATAGTCATCGTAAGATAAGTCGATAATATCAGATATCTTGGCATGTAGTCGCATTTTATCTTCAAAAATTTTGATAATATATTGTTGCATTTCATATAAACTTGTTGAATAGTTCCACATAATACAACACCTCTTCTCAAAATAATAACGCACTATTTCTATTAGTCTAATAATAACATTATTGAAAAAAATCGTCAAGAAATCTGTCTGTTATATTCAACCATATTCAACTAAATACTTGTAAAAAATAAATTAAAAATGTATAATGCCATTAGTGCTGAACTCGAAACTAAAGGAAAATAAAGTTAAGGGCAAAGCCATTAAAGATACTTAATCGTACTAAGCAAACCGGAATACCGTATGTAAAGGCATTGAGTGCAATAAGAATACAATACTATAACTATAGGATTATTCAGAATTATTGACTCTGCTTATGGCAGAGTTTTTTCCTTACCAGGAAATTTTGTTGGAATTGTCATGGTAAGGAAAAAACGCTCCGCGAGGATCGCGCTGCGGTGGAGCAGAAAATGTTGCTATAGCAACCCGCCGCAGGCGAAGAATGTCGCAAGCGACATTCTTTATTCGTTACCAGGAATTCTATAGTAAATGGAGGAAAAATGGAAACTAGAATTGCATTGATAGGGATTATCGTAGAAGACACAAATGCTGTGGAAAATGTAAACGAGATTCTACATAATTATGGCAGTTACATAATTGGCAGAATGGGAATTCCATATAGAGAGAAACAGGTGAATATTATAAGCATCGTAATAGATGCACCTAATGATGTTATCAGTTCTTTATCCGGTAAACTTGGAATGATTAAGGGAATATCAGTTAAAACTGTATATTCTAAGAAATAATTCTAAAAATACCTTTGAAAGAAGCAGAAACAGGAGGAAGAATCAATGACAAAGAGAATTTCAGCGGTTATTTTAACCTTGATGTTTGCAATGACATTATTAGCAGGCTGTGGCGGTGATAAAACTCAGAAAGAAACGACTAACAGTGTAGCCACAGGTAAAGATGATAAGGAAACAGTTAAGAATAATGAAGATAATAAAGATAATGGAATTTCATTTACGGCAGAAGATGCAAGAGAATATAATATTGCAATGTTAAAAGGACCTACAGCAATTGGCTTTGTTAAAGCATGGGACGATAGTGCATCAACCCAGACTAATGATAATAACAAATACAAAGTTACAGTATACGGTGCCGCTGATGAGATAACAGCAGGAATTGTAAAAGGTGATATAGATATTGCCGCCGTACCCTGCAATCTTGCATCGGTATTGTATAATAAGACAAATGGTGGAATTAAAGTCGCAGCCATTAATACACTTGGTGTACTCTATATGATTTCTACATCAGATGATATTTCAACAGTAACTGGCCTTAAAGGAAAAACAATTATAACTACAGGTCAGGGAACTACACCTGAATATACGCTTAATTATATTCTGGAGAAAAACGGTCTTAAACCGGGCGAAGATGTTAAGATAGAATACAAATCAGAGGCAACTGAAGTGGCAGCAGCTATGAGTGAAGCGACAGATGCAGTAGCAATGCTTCCACAGCCATATGTTACAACAGTTCTTGCACAGAACGAAAATATGAAAATAGTTCTGGATATGACTAAAGAGTGGGAAAAAGTTTCAGGCGGTTCACTTGTAACAGGTGTAGTAATTGTCAGAAATGAAGTCCTTGAAGAGAATAAAGCAGCATTTGACAAATTCTTAGCAGACTATAAGGAATCAACAGAATATGTTAACAGAAATGTAGATGAAGCAGCAGCATTAGTCGAGAAATATGATATATTCAAAGCAGCTATAGCTAAGAAGGCGATTCCTTACTGTAATATCAAGTTTGAATCAGGAGATGAGATGAAATCAGATATCTCTTCTTACTTAAATGTTTTATTTGATGCAGATGCGAAAGCAGTAGGTGGAACATTACCTGATGATGCATTTTATTATGTAAACTAAAATAGGAGGCCATATGAAAAGTCTGAATAATATTGTGAAAAAAATTGTCCTTACAATAACAGCAATATGTTTCTGGCTTTTTGTATGGCATTTTTTATCATTGAAAATAAACAGCAGTATATTTCTGCCATCGCCTGAGGCAACATATAAAGCATTAATAAGAATCGGTAAAAGGGCGGGCTTCTGGCAGACAATATTTAATACATTCAGTAAAATAGCAAAAGGCTTTCTGCTTGCATTAATAGCCGGAACATTTTCAGCAATTATATCTTCATTTGTGAAAATTATTGATGTGCTCGTGTCACCATTTATGCGTTTGCTAAAGACCGTACCGGTAGCTTCGTTTATAATTCTTGCACTTTTATGGGTCAAATCAGACAAACTATCGGTATTAATTTCATTTGTAATGGTAACACCTGTGGTTTACATAAATATATTGCAGAGCTTCGATAATGTTGATAATAATTTATTAGAAATGGCAGATATATTTAATGTAGGTCTTTTAAGAAGGCTTAGATTTATCTATGTTCCCGCATTAGTCAGTGGTTTTATGTCGGCTTGCAAGATAGGACTTGGTTTCTGCTTTAAAGCAGGAATTGCAGCAGAAATAATAGGACTGCCTTTCCAATCGATAGGCAGCGAATTATATAAATCGAAATTATATCTGATGACAGATGAGCTATTTGCGTGGACGGTTGTAATTGTGCTTATGAGTGTTTTTTTTGAAGGCGTATGCATATATTTATTAAATAAATTATCGTGTATTATTGAAAAAACCAATATAAGCAGAAAAGCAGAGAATGAGAATAAAGCAGATAAATCACATAAGAAAAAGGGAGAATATGAGAAATTAGAAAATAATAATATTTTAATGATTAAGGAAATTACAAAATCATATGGAAAACAAAAGGTATTAGAAAATATTTCATTTAACTTAAACGAAAGTGAACGAATCTGCATTTATGGCAAATCAGGAATTGGCAAGACAACGCTGCTTCGCATAATAGCAGGTCTTGAGAAAGCCGATAGCGGGAAAATTACATTTGTGGGGAAGGTGTCGATGGTATTTCAGGAGGACCGTCTGTTAGAAAATACAGATGTGTATACGAATCTATATTGTGTGCTTGGCAGCAGATTTGATAAAGCCGAAGCTGATATGCATCTGAAAGAAGTGGGATTAGAGGGTGTCGGTAATAAAATAGTCAGTGAATTAAGCGGGGGAATGAAGAGACGCGTAGCAATCGTAAGATGCATGATGAAGTCGTCTGAAATAATACTTCTAGACGAACCATTTAAGGGTCTGGATACAATTCTTAAAGACAATATAATCAGATATGTGGTAAAATATCTGAATGGAAGAGCTGTTATTATGGTAACACATGATATCTCAGAAGCAGAAAAAATACAGGCTGAAATTATTGAAATTAAGAATTTGGGACGGAAAAATGAGAATATTTATTAATCAGGTAAATAATGGTTTAAAAATTAAGACATTAATATTAAGATATATCTTAATTATTGTCATTATGTTAATCGGGCTTAACTACGGAAATAAAGTCTATGGAGCAGACGAAAATGGAAATGTTGTAGTCGTAATTGATCCGGGACATGGTGGATTAAGAGGCGAATCGGACGATGGTGCAATAAATGGTAATATTGTAGAAAGACATATAAATATGATTGTTGCGAAGGCAATGTATGAAGAACTGTCAAAATATAATGGCATAAAAGTATATCTGACACACGATAGTGAAGATGTGTCGATGTCACTAAGGGCAAGGAGTGAATTTGCAAAGAGTGTGAATGCAGATTTTCTCTTTAGCATACATTTTAATGCATCAGAACTACATAGCAAATATGGTTCGGAAGTCTGGATTCCAAGCATCGGAAGTTACTATGTGGCGGGATATCAGTTTGCGGATATTGAGCTAAATGAACTGTCACAAATGGGGCTTCTTATACGTGGAATCAAGACCAGAATTGGAGATGACGGTGACGAATATTACGGAATTATCAGGGAAAATGAGTGGCGTGGCATAAATGCAGTAATTATAGAGCATTGCTACGTGGATAATAAAGAGGACAGAAGATACATAGTAAATGAAAATACTGAGAATGATAATGCTGAAAATGTAAATATCGAAAATCTGGAGAAGTTTGGTAAACTTGATGCGACTGCCGTAGCAAAATATTTTGGATTAAAAAGCACCGAACTTGGTGTGGATTATTCTGACTATAAGAAATTAGATGTTGCCGAGCCACAAGAAAGAGTATATCCTGATAATACCCCGCCTGAAAAATGCAGCATATACCTTAAATATATTGGAAATAATAGTATAACATTTTCCGTAAGTGCAAAAGATTCGGACTCATATATAAATTATTATTCATATTCTTTAGATGGTGGTAAGACATTTTCAGAACTGAAAATCTGGAATGATAAGAGAAGTTCAGAAGATACCATTGAGGTTACTTTATCAGATATTAATGTCGATATTGGAAATTTAATTGTGAGGGTTTATAATAGAGATGATGTGAGTTCGGACAGCAATATTATTGAACTTAATGGAATTATGAAACAGAAAAGTGATAAAACAGACTCAGATAATAGAAGCTCTGAAGCCAAATCATTTGTTAAAGATAATAGAAATACATTTATTGGAATGGCGTTAATAGTGTGCGGAATAATTATTACATTTATATGTATGAAAAAATGCAGACGATAGATAAAATCAAAGAATATAATGAAAGAAACGCAGTTATTCAATGATAATATCAAAAGATTATGGAGGAAAAAATGCAGTTAGTTAAAGGAAGACCTGAAAATACAGATGACAGACTTGCTAAAGAGGTTCGTGTTTACGACCTGTTAGATAGTCTTTCAATTGAATATGAAAGAGTAGACCATGAGGCAGCGAATACAATGGAAGATTGTGAAGAAGTAGATAAAATTCTTGACGCAACAGTTTGTAAAAATCTGTTCTTATGTAATACCCAGAAAACTAAATTTTATCTATTGATGATAGTTGGCGATAAAAAGTTTAAGACAAAGGAAATCTCATCACAGATTAACAGTCCGAGATTATCATTTGCTTCGCCTGAATTTATGGAAAAATATTTAGACATAACGCCAGGTTCAGTCAGTGTTATGGGACTTATGAATGACACTGATAATGCAGTAAGACTTTTGGTAGATGAAGAATTATTAGACGGCGAATATATTGGATGCCATCCATGTATTAACACATCGAGTCTGAGATTTAAGACAAAGGATTTGATTGAAAAAATTTTACCTGCAATGCATCATGATATGACTGTTGTTAAATTATAAAATTCGTTGATGAATAAACCAGAAAAAGACATAAGAACAGTCAGGATGAGTTGATAAAATTACTACGGAATGGAGATTACAATGGAAAAAATAAGAATATACAATGAAAATGGCGAAGATACCGGTAAGGTGGTTACAAGAGGCGAATACAAACCTGCGGATGGAGAATTTGTGTTAGCAGCAGTTATGATAGTAAGAATTGGAGAAAAAGTTCTTATTACAAAACGTGATAAAAATAAATCGTTTGCAGGAATGTGGGAGTTCCCAGGAGGTGCAGTTCGCGCAGATGAGGACAGCAAAGAAGCAGGAATAAGAGAACTTAAGGAAGAAACAGGCATTACTGTAGTACCTGATAAATTCAATTATCTTGGACAATTGAATATTGATGGCAGCAGCTTGCTTATGGATGTATATGATGTGGAAGCAAATCCACATTTGAAACTTAAAGATATCAAATTACAACCTGGAGAAACAGTAGAAGCAAAGATTCTTACAGTAGATCAGATTGATGAGATGTATGACAGACTTACACTTGCTGACCAGATGATATTTGATGAATTTGTGGTGTGTATGGACGAATATTATGAATAGGAATTTAAGAATAGTTAGTTATGAAATAATAAGTTTAAATAGTAAATTAGAAATAGTAAGTTATAAATGGTAAATTAGAAATAGTAAGTTATAAATAATAAGTTAGAAAAGTTATTGGCATAGTATTTATATAAGTAACAGAATGGAAATATTGAATAATATAATGTTATGAAGAAGAGTGAACTTTATAAAGCCAGGAGAAGAATGAGCTTTATAAAGTCAGGAGGTTTGAATGATAGATATTATTATTGGTATTCTTATACCATTTATAGGAACAACATTAGGTGCAGCATGTGTGTTCTTCCTTAAAGATCAGATAAGACCGAAGATTCAAAAGGCATTATTAGGCTTTGCATCAGGAGTAATGGTGGCGGCATCGGTATGGTCGCTCATTATACCAGCAATCGATATGTCATCATCAATGAAACGACTTGCATTTATACCAGCTTGTACAGGACTTGCACTTGGTATGGCATTTTTATTAATAATGGATAGAATTATCCCTCATTTACATATGGGTTCAGATGAACCTGAGGGTATTAAAGCGAATTTAAAAAAAACGACAATGCTTGTCTTTGCAGTAACACTTCATAATATACCAGAGGGTATGGCAGTTGGTGTAGCTTTCGCAGGATTTGCATCTGGGGACAAAGCGATATCATTTGCGGGCGCAATTGCACTTTCTATTGGTATTGCAATACAGAATTTCCCGGAGGGAGCAATTATTTCATTACCACTTAAAGCGGATGGCAATGGCAAATTCAAGGCGTTTTTATACGGAACATTATCTGGAATAGTTGAGCCTATTGCGGCATTTATAACCGTAGCCTTTGCAAATGTCCTGACACCGATTTTACCGTATGTATTATCATTTGCGGCCGGAGCAATGTTATATGTTGTAGTCGAGGAACTGATTCCGGAGGTATCAGAGGGCGAACATTCCAATATCGGAACGATTGGCTTTGGGATTGGATTTATTGTAATGATGGTGTTAGATGTGGCATTGGGGTAGGGAATAGGCAAGTTAGGTAGAATAATTAGATTTGAGATAGAGTTGAACAGAAGTTATATGATAGCGAAAGAGACTAGGGGCTTTGGAGTCCCTGTGAGAGAATGATAGATATGTGTAGTTCAATGTAGAAAAACAATATGATTGTAGAAAAATGGAGAATGGCAAATGATAATAAGTGAAAATGACAAAATACAAGATATAATAAGTGGCTTGGAAACAGCATATATTGATAGCAATATTAATTCAAATTTAGCATATAGACCAGAATTTATTTCAAATGATTATAAAAAGGGGAAAAAGGTTCTTGTGTCTATTGAAAATGAACTGCGTAAGTGTGATGAATTTTCAATAAGTGTTGCGTTTATAACTATGAGTGGAATAACTCCTTTGTTGCAAATTTTAAAGGAATTAGAAGAAAAGAATATTCCAGGTAAAATATTAACTACAAATTATCTGAACTTTAGTGAACCAGAAGCATTATCTAAATTATCTGAATTAAAAAATATTGAGCTTAAAATGTTTTGTACAAATGATACAACAGGTGGTTTTCATACAAAGGGATATATATTTAGAGAACAGGAAATATATAAAATTATAATTGGAAGTTCTAATATGACATTAAGTGCCATTACTAAAAATCGTGAATGGAATACAAAAATTGTATCAACATCACAAGGAAAAATGGCAAATGAAATATTAGAAGAATTTAATACATTATGGAATGATGAACATTCAATTGAGTATAATGAATTCATTGAGCAGTATAGAGTAAATTATGAAATAATTAAAAAGCAGAAGAGTATTGCAAATAAGGGAAAAATAACATCTATTGAGAATTATAAATTAAAGCCTAATAAAATGCAGATTGAGTTTATTACCAACTTAAAGAATTTAATGGCTAAAAAATGTGATAGGGCTTTGTTGATATCAGCAACAGGTACAGGAAAAACTTATGCTTCGGCATTTGCTATGCGTGAATTAGGCTTTAAAAAAGTTCTATTTCTAGTACATAGAGAACAGATTCTTAAACAGGCACAAGCCTCATATAAAAAGGTTTTACCTTCTGATATCTCTACGGGATTACTTTCAGGTAATTATAAGGAAATAGAAGCAGATTATTTGTTTTCAACGATTCAAACTATGAGCCGTTCAAATATGTTAGAGAATTTTGAAAGAGATAGATTTGAGTGTATTATAATTGATGAAACGCATAAAGCTGGTGCAGAGAGCTATCATAAAATTATTAATTATTTTAAACCGAAACTTCTGCTAGGAATGACAGCTAGTCCGGAGAGAACAGATGGGTTTGATATATATAAATTATTTGACCATAATATTGCAAGTGAAATAAGATTACAAGATGCGTTGAAGGAAGATTTATTATGTCCATTTCATTATTTTGGAATATCCGATTTAGAAGTGGATGGAAAGACTATTGATGATAATTCTGATTTTAGTTTTCTGGCAAATGAAGCAAGGGTAGATCATATCATAAAGCAGGCAGAATATTACGGACATGATGGAGATAGAGTAAAAGGATTAATATTTTGTAGTAGAAATGAGGAGGCGAAGGAACTATCTAAGGAATTTAATAAGAGAGGATATAATACAGTTGCACTTTCAGGTTCAAATACACAGGATGAAAGAGAAGAAGCTATACAAAGACTTGAGATGGATTGCGGTAATATGAGTTCAAATGCGGAGAAAACATTAGATTATATTTTTACTGTGGATATCTTTAATGAAGGTGTTGATATTCCGGAAGTTAATCAGATAATTATGTTAAGACCAACTATATCGGCAATTGTATTTGTGCAGCAGTTAGGACGTGGTCTTAGAAAATCTGATAATAAAGAATATGTAGTAGTCTTAGACTTTATTGGCAATTATAATAATAATTTTCTTATTCCAATAGCATTATCAGGAGATAGAACTTATAACAAAGATACAGTTAGAAAATATATTCGTGAGGGTTCAAGAATTATACCAGGTTGTTCTACAATTCATTTTGAAGAAATAACTAAGAAAAAAATATTTGAATCTATAGATAGAATGACAACGACTAAACGAATGCTTACGGATAAGTATAATCAGGTTAAATATAAACTTGGAAGGATACCAACTATTTTGGATTTTTATAAATTAGGTGAAATTGAGCCTATGCTTTTTATTAATTATGCTAAAACCTATGATAATTTTCTTAGAATGGTAGATAAAGATTATAAAATAACATTTTCACTAAAAGAAGAGCAGATATTGGCATTTATTTCTGCACTTATAATAGATGGTAAGAGGCCACATGAATTGCTTATGCTTAAAATGATGATTGAAGACAGAATTATAAATGAAGATTCATTTAAGAATGAGCTTGAAAAAATTGGTGAAAAATATAAGGCAGTTGATTATAATTCGGCTAAACGAATATTGAATATGGAGTTTATAGCAGGTGCTGATATAAAAAAATATTCAGATATCGAATTGATTTCTGATGAAAAATCAGCTAAGGATATGTTTATGCGTTCAATTAGCTTTTGGAATAAACTTAAACATGTGGAATTTAGAAGAGAATTAAACAACTTAATCGAATACGGAATGTTAAGATATAAAGATTTATATTCGGAACATGATGACAATAATATGGTATTGTATCAGAAGTATTCAAGAAAAGATGTTTGTCGTCTTATGAACTGGGATAAAGATGAGAGTTCTACAATGTATGGATATAGAATTAAACATAATACTTGTCCTATATTTGTTACATATGAAAAGAAAAGTGATATTTCAGATAGTACAAAATATGAAGATGAATTTATAAATAATCAGATATTTAGTTGGATGACTAGAAATGGTGTGTCATTAAATAGCAGAGAAAGTGAAGATATAATAAATTATAAGCAAACAGGTTTGAAAATATGTTTATTTATTAAGAAAAGCGATGGTGAAGGTACCGATTTTTATTATATGGGTGAAGTCGAGCCAATTAAATGGAATGAGACAACTATAAGAAACAATAAGGGAAAAAAATTGCCAATAGTTAATTTTATTTTTAGACTTAAACATAGTGTAAGAGATGACATATATGAGTACATTGTAAATGGTTAATTACTATTAATATAAGAATTTTTGGCATAGAATAATTTTCATTGAAGGTCAAATGAAAAACTAAATTCCAGTTCAAGTTGATTTGGCCTCGTATTTTCGATTTTGAGCAACTTTTTTGAAGATACCCTATACAAAAGTACCTTGAAAAGTGCTATAATTCGTTGTACCAAGTCTGTTTGTTTGCATGGCAAACAGACAGTTGGAGAAAATTGGGCAAAAATAAATTCCACCTGTCTCGGAGAAAATTTTGATGAGTTTTGGTGGTTATCTATCTGCTCTTGTGTTTAAGATTTGAGTGTTTTATATGAGACCATGCTCCATTAAGATGTCAGCATAGTCTTCATAGGCCTTTTGCCAGACATCAAGTTCTTCATTTAATGATGCTATTTTATATTCCAAATATTCGATATCTCTTTGGACTTCTAAGTATTTATCCAGGAAAATGTCGTATGGAATAGTAAGATTATTGTTCATGACGGATCTCTCTTTCTTTGACACTGTTTTCTATAAGTACCGGTTTTAGCACGACATTGTCTGGGGAGACTTTATGCTGTCCTGTTAAAAGCGGTATTTTTTTGTCCAAAAGCAGGTCTGCCAAATCAAAAGGAGATGCACCATTGAGGCTGTCTCTGGCTGTTGAATTAATGTGGCTGGCCATGAGATTTATATCTTCCTGAGTGTATTTATACATGCTCCGACCTTTTGGGATGATATAACGTATATATTCATGATTCTTTTCAAGCCGCCCCTTCTGGTTGGAAACATAAGGATCGCAGTAAAACACATAAGTTCTGTGTGTGCCGGCTTCGTTTTTCTCGATTTCCCAGGGATTCTTAAATTCAGAGCCGTTATCTGTGAGAATAACCGGAAAGTATTTCTTAAAGGTCCTGATTCCAATGGTCTCACAAAGGTCATCGATCGCCTTGATGACGCTTTTTTGTGTACAGTCAGGGAGTAGAATAATAATCATGAAACTACAGCTTCTAAATAGAAGTGTAAGCAGACATTTTCCTTTTTCACGGCTGCCTTTGACGGTATCCATTTCAACTACGTCAGTATCCGGATGAGCTTCCATAAAGCGTTCAAAATCAATATAAGTGCGCTTGTTACGATAAGTCTGTTGGTAATCCTTTTTACGAGGCTCGGAGCGTTTCTTACGCTTTTTGTAACGGACACGACGTGGTAAATCGATATTGCGTGCTTTGAAAACGCATTGGTCGAAGTAGTTATATAGAGTTCTTCGGCAGACCGGTATTTCATCTTTGTGAACTGCGAAGATATGACTCAATGGCTGACCTTTGAGGACTAAAGGAGAGATCAAATCGTTTAATTCTTGAAGTTCTTCGGGTGTCATATTGATACCTTTTCTGGAATCGGTCCATTTTTTTTCATAGGAGGCCTGGGCTTTATTGGCGACATATAAGGCTTTGGGAAGAGGGCACCATTTATACTTGTCACAGGCATTGCACACATATGGTGGCTTGCCCAGCTGACCGCAGTTCCAGGGAATAAAATCGGGACAGACATGTGTAGGATTTTTCTTATAGCAGTTACGACAACGCCATTTACACCAATCGCCGCAGATGCTTTTCCGAAAACAGTCACCATAGTTTTGACAGGCATGACATTTTCCGGTATATCTGGCATCTTCAATAATTCGTGCGCGCTTTACTTCCTTAGAGATGGTGGAAGGGTCTTTGTCTATGATAGACGCAATGGAGCTGAATGTACTTCCTTGTACCAGTTCCTGTTCAATATAAATTCGTTCTGTCAGTGTTAAATGTTTTTGATTATGAATGGTATTCTTATTTTTGTTCATGGTAATCCTTTCTGACAGACAGATAACCATGGATATAGTAACAGAAACTATGTGCAAGAGTAAATTCCGAATTTGATGATTTTAGGGTTAGGAAACTGGAATTTAAAAATTCACATTACGAATTTTCATTGAATAGTAAAATTTGAATATTATTATACAATATATCATTATAAACAATAAACAGTAAGAAATAATGTAACCTTTTTAAAAGTATAATATAAAATCTACAGAATGGAGCTTAATAATAAAAATATGAAAAAGATTATAAAAGTTGTTGCAGCAGTAATATGTTCAAAAAATCAAAATGGACAATCTGTTATATTAGCGACACAGAGAGGCTATGGAGAATTTAAGGGAGGCTGGGAATTTCCTGGAGGTAAAATAGAACCTGGTGAAACACCACAGGAAGCATTGATAAGAGAAATTAAAGAAGAGCTGGATACTAAGATTTCAGTAGATAAGTTAATCGACACGGTCGAATATGATTATGATACGTTTCATCTTTCTATGGCTTGTTATTGGTGTAGTTTAGAATCTGATAAAATAATCTTAAAAGAACATGAAGCGGCAAGATGGCTGACACAAGATGAACTATATAATGTTGAATGGTTACCAGCGGATATTTCTATTGTAGATAGTGTTAGGGATGAAATGAAGCAAGATAAAAATAAGTAACATAAAAGGAAGCCACAGAGTGACTTCCCCAGTGTAGTCCGAAAACATACACCTCTTTCAATAACTATAATATACAATAAATTCTGAAAATATGCAAGGTAAATAATAAATATTTCTTATTTATGTGTTGAGATATGCTTCTAAAGCTATAACTTTTTGAGAAACGTTTTGTTGTATTATCTGTGAATAAATAGCTGGAGTTACTTGCTTTTTGAGAAGCTGATTTTGTGACTTGTATGCAGTAACAAGTTGTTTGGCTCTTTGAGAACTGAAATCAATACGTTTCAGTAGACAACATACAATGATTATGTAATCAATTAAAGAATATAAAGTTATATTTTGAATGCATGTCTCTTTTTCAACCCATTTTTTTAATACAGAGCTGATTTTTCTATCTTTGAACCTTGTGTCAAAAACTATATTGTTATGAGCAACAGAATTGCGTAATGATTTTATGGTATATAGTATATTACTTAGTAGATTTCTATTAGTATCAATAGTAATATCAAACATGTCTAATTGTGTCATTATATGTTCGCGCATAGATGTGTTCAAGCATTCAAAAAATCTTGCAAGATCACTCAGATACAATATTTCAAAAACAACCCATAGAGGTAAATCCTCACCACGATTGTAAAAATGACGAACCATTTGATTATCGTTGTCCCCTTCATCGTGGTAGCGTGTAGATAATTTTAAATATACAGAGTTTCTTAGTTTAAGACGTTTAGATTGTAAATTTGTATTTGTTGGATTGTCCTTCATGCGCTCTTTGTAGACATATTCAAATGTACCAATTTTTAAGCCATTTACAGATTCATTACAGACAATATTTTTGATTGCGGTTTCAATAAACATAAGATCAGAATATAAAGCTGCTTTCAGATTGTTATCATATTCAATAACAGCGACCACTTCGCTAAAGTTTGTGTATGGAATCTGGTTATGTTGGTTTTTTATGAAGCGGTATCCCTTATATCCATGATAATATCCATAACTAATCAACTGTTGCTTTTGAAAACTACCTTTTATCTGTATATTACAATCATTTCGTAAATGACGCATTAATCCATTTATTGTTTGAGGTCTCCCCATTTAGTAACCTTCTTTCTTTTGGTGTATATAACAAGTATATCAGTAAAAAGATGACAATGCAATAATAAAACATTGATAAGATGCTAGGAATAAAGGTAACGCTGATATTTTAATGATTTTTTGTTATAACTTATGGTATGTAGTATAAATTACACCATCAGTCCTCACCCACCAAACAATCCAACCACAGACCCCATCACAAAACCAATAATAACCATATAAGTATTCTCAGTATATTTATTTATAAGTCGCTCTAGCACATTTGCAGTTGCAAACGTACCGATAATAATTCCGAGTAGCAATGGAATAAGAGACAGCCATTTGAAAGTGTATACATTTTCAAGGACTGTGGTGTAAAGACCGAGAATATACAGCATATGAGATGCACTGATTCCAGGAAGTACCAGAGCGATAGCGACGATAATGCCACCGAGAAACTGCATAATAATAAATGAAAGACCTGAACCTGAGGCGAAAAGTCCTTTAGGAATAATTGAAAGTGACAGAACCAGAAACAGACCGAGAAAAAGCCACAGGATATGGACTATGGACAGCTTTGTTATACCGGATTTCTTAACTAATAACGGAATACCACATAAGACGATGATGGCAAATATAACTCTGACATAGATACCAGTTGCAGGATTTGCGAGAAGATAGGATATAACCCTTGCAAATGCAACGAACCCAATAAGCCCGCCCAGTCCGATGTTGCAAAGAAAAAGTACACTTTTAAAAGGCTCCTTTTTAATCTGATTGACGTTATGAATTAAATCTTCATATACACCTAATATAATAGCCATGGTTCCACCAGAGACACCAGGAATGGTCATCGTAGAACCTATAAAAAGTCCTTTTAAGAATAATATAATATTCATAAATATTTTACCTCTGACTTATAGTTTTAAGATATATGTGTAATGATAGTAGAATTAAATTAATTAAAATGTGTAGTGAAATATTTTGTGAAACATACTCACGAGATTCTGATATATAATTCCTACATTTACAATATAATGATGGTAGATTATAATAAAGATATTCATCAGAAAGAGTAATTAGACATTAATATTTATATCTGTCAAATCTACTTTAATAGACGAATATTGGCGACAATATGTATGTGCGAAGGTTGAGCTAATAAAAATATTATTATGAAAATTAAAATAAGTCTTGAAATATTGCATAGTATATTGTAGAATACATTGAACCAATTAAATATTGTGAAACTCTTGTAAGAGGGAGTAACTGGCGTTTAATTATGAATCAAAACGTTTACGACTGTGTCAATCCCGATATGGCGACATATCCGCGTCGTAATTAAATAGTGAGACTTTTACTGTACATTTTGTGTGCAGTAAAGGTCTCATTTTTGATTTATACGAAGAAACACTTTTTGTTTTATGCAAAGAAATGGAGGTAAGAGATGAAAGAGTTGTATCAGATGACATCAAATGAAGTCAGACAAAAACTAAATGGTAAAACAGAACCATTAACAAATGAAGAGATTGCCAAGAGACAGCAGGAATACGGTTTAAATGAATTAGTAGAGGAGAAAAAGAAAAATGTTTTTCAGGTATTTCTAAAGCAATTTGCAGATTTTCTTGTAATAATACTTATTATTGCAGCAATAGTATCAGCAGCATTAGGAGATGTGGAAAGCAGTGTTGTAATATTAGTTGTTATTACGATGAACGGAATACTTGGAACGGTTCAGACCATTAAGGCAGAACATTCTTTGCAGAGCCTTAAAGAGTTATCGATGCCGATGGCAAAGGTTATAAGAGACGGACAGGTTATGAAAATAAGTTCAAAAGAATTAACAATTGGTGATGTGGTCTGTTTAGAAGCCGGAGATTATGTTCCGGCAGATGGACGAATTATAGAATCAGCAGGACTTAAGATAGATGAGAGTATGCTAACTGGGGAAAGCCTTGTGGTTGATAAAACCGACACAGTTATTGAAGAGGAGAAGCCGCTTGCAGAAAGAACTAATATGGTCTATTCGGGTAGCTTAGTGTCATTTGGAAGGGGAAGTTATATCGTTACATCAATCGGAATGAATACGGAGATTGGTAAAATCGCAAGTCTGTTGAAAGCGACTTCTGAGAAAAGAACACCATTACAGATATCATTAGATAAATTTGGTCAGAAGTTATCTATAATAATACTTATTTTCTGTGCGATATTGTTCACACTTAATATTATTCAGGGGGAAAATATTGAAAATGCGTTTATGTTCGCAGTAGCATTGGCGGTAGCGGCAATTCCAGAAGCACTTAGTTCTATTGTAACTATTGTATTGTCATTTGGAACACAGAAGATGGCCAAAGAAAATGCGATAATCAGAAAACTTCAGGCAGTTGAGGGACTTGGAAGCATATCTGTTATTTGCTCGGATAAGACAGGAACACTGACACAGAACAAGATGACCATAGAAGATGCCTATTGTCTTAATGACGACAATTTGAAACTTGCTAAATACAGTATCTTATGCAATGATGCATCAATCAGAGATGATGAGCAGATTGGCGACCCTACAGAAGTCGCATTTGTGGTATGGGCGGAGAACTTAGGAATATCGGTTGAGAAATTTCGTGCAGATAATAAGCGAATTTCTGAGAATCCATTTGACAGTGACAGAAAATTGATGTCAACTTTGAATGTTATTGTAAATGACAGCACTATTAATAATGTTAATGATATGTCTGATATGAATAATAGCAATTTAATAATGATAACAAAAGGTGCAACAGACATTATCTTATCAAGACTTGCTAATATAGAGGATAAAGGTATAGTACGACAGATTAATGCCGAAGATAAGAGAGAAATCGAGAAGAAAAACATAGAATTTTCCCAAAAAGGAATGAGAGTTTTAGCTGTTGCATATAAGAATTATAAATCATATGACTTAACAATAGATGACGAAGATAACCTCACATTCCTAGGGCTTGCTGCTATGGTAGACCCGCCAAGAGAGCAGTCGGAGTCAGCAGTGCAGGAGTGTAAGGAAGCGGGCATAAAGCCAATAATGATTACCGGAGATTATAAGGTCACTGCGGCAGCAATTGCTAAGAGAATTGGAATCTTAGAAAATGCTGATGAGGCATGCGAGGGTAGTGTGATAGATAAAATGAGTGATGAAGAACTTGAGAATTTCGTAGAAAATATATCGGTTTACGCGAGGGTTTCTCCGGAACATAAGATAAGAATTGTAAAGGCGTGGCAGGCTAAGGGAAATATAGTTGCGATGACAGGTGATGGCGTGAATGATGCACCTGCACTTAAGCAGGCAGATGTTGGCGTGGCCATGGGAATTACAGGAAGTGAAGTATCGAAAGATGCGGCAGCAATGGTGCTTACAGATGATAATTTCCAGACAATAGTCAAGGCAATAGAAAATGGAAGAAATATATACCAGAATATCAAAAATTCGATACAATTTCTGCTATCAGGTAATTTTGCAGGAATACTTGCAGTTTTATTCGCATCAATTGCGATGCTGCCTGTTCCGTTTGCACCAGTTCATCTGCTATTTATAAATCTGCTCACCGACAGTCTCCCAGCGATAGCATTAGGATTTGAAAAGGGTGATAAAGATGTGATGAAGAAACCGCCAAGAGACAGAAATGAAAGCATTATGACTAAAGATTTCCTGATAAATGTTGGAATCGAAGGCTTAGTTATAGCAGTTACGACAATGACTGCATTTATGATTGGTTACAGAGATAATAATGCTTTGCTTGCAAGTACAATGGCATTTGGAACATTATGTATGGGCAGATTATTCCATGGTTTTAACTGTAAATCAGATAAACCGGTTATATTTAATAACTTATTTTCAAATAAATGGCTGATTGGTTCGTTTTTGACAGGAGTAATCCTTATGAGCTCAGTTCTTATGATTCCGGTATTTCATACAGCATTAAAAGTACAGACTTTGAGTATCGCACAATTACTGATTATATATGCACTTGCGGCAGCTGATTTCCTGATTATACAACTGCTTAAATGGTTAAAAACATTGATATAGCGATAAAATGCAAGGAAGAAACTCAACTTTTAAATAAAATTAAATAAAGCGTATAAATAAAGGTAAAGCAGGTAGAAGCAGAATAAATATAAATAAATCAAAATAGGAAAATATATGTATCTCCCGGAGAATTTTGGGAGATACATAACTAAAAGGATTATTTTTGACTAAATGGAGTAGAAATAATGTTTTAAATATTATAAAATCATTACGATAAATAGTGTGAAAATAATTCTGATGAAAATGAATTTTCCATAACTATTTGTTTCAGAACAAAAACAAATAAAAAGAGAATATTTTTTTTTATACATAGGTTAGTATATGCTAACTAAAGGAAGAGGTGACTAATCAAAATTTAATATGAATGATGAAGAAAAAATTTTTGAAAATATAGCAAGGGAAAACAGGGCAGAAGAGATATTTAAGAGCGAAGATTGTGAAATTTGGAAAATGAAGAACTCTTCAGGTGATGGACTCATAACTATGTACAATGTATTTCCAGGTGTAATTGTTATGTATAGTGATTTTCATATGTCATCGTGTATATCGGAATTTGATGCGACATCTACTGATTTACTTTGCATTAATCATTGTCGTGAGGGTTGTATGGAAAGTGAATTAAGGGCAGGCGCATATTACTATATTGAAAAAGGCGATTTGTGTGTAGATATCAGAAAATATCATGCAGGCAATGTTAATTTTCCATTAAATCACTATCACGGAATAGGAATATGCTTTTATCGACCTGTAGCTGATAAACAACTGGCAAATGAACTTAATAATTTTCCAGTGAAGCTGTCAGACATTCAGAAAAAATTCTGTGACAATGATAAGCCACATATTATAAAGGCGAGCAAGGAAATTGAACATATTTTCTCGGAACTTTATGAAGTTCCATCGAAGATAAGAAAAGAGTATTACAGAATAAAGGTTTTTGAATTGCTGTTGTATTTAGACGCCTTAGAAATCGATAATGATAAATTTGACAAACCATATTTCTACAAAAGTCAGGTGGAAAAGGTAAAGAACATACATGAATTGATTACACATAACCTTACATATCATTATACTATCGAAGAATTGTCAGAAAAATATGATATATCAGCGACAACATTAAAGGAATGTTTCAAATCAATTTATGGAAGTCCAATATATAAATATATTCAGACATACAGGATTAACAGAGCAGCAACATTACTTAGAAACGGTTCTAATGAAAATGTTTCACAGATTGCAGGGCATGTCGGATATGACAGTCCAAGCAAATTTGCGGCAGCATTTAAAAAGATTATGGGAGTAACGCCGCTGCAATATAGAAAAAATAACAGTACACTACCGCTATAAACAAAAAAGGAGATGTTTAAAAATGAAGAAAAAAAGTGCAATGTCAAAATTGTTTGACTATGCAGGAAATTTTAAGTACCTGACTATGGCTTCATTAGTACTTTCTGTGATTAGTGCATGGTTAGCACTAGTCCCATTTTATTATATCTGGAGAATTATCAAAGAAATACTTGATGTGGCACCTTTTTATGGTGATGCAAAGAATCTTAGTAAATACGGCTGGACAGCGGTTGGCTTTGCAATAGGTTCAATGCTTATTTACATATCTGCACTCATGTGTTCACATATTGCAGCCTTCAGAGTTCAGGCAAATATGAGGTCAAAAGTAATGCGACATATCCTTACACTTCCTTTAGGTTTTATGGACAGAGAGGGAAGTGGTAAAGTCAGAAAAATAGTAAATGAATCAAGTGCCGCCACAGAGACATACCTTGCACATCAGCTTCCTGATATGGCAGGTGCAATGGCTACACCTGTAGGTTTGTTAGTCTTACTTATAGCATTTGACTGGAAACTTGGACTTTTAAGTCTTATCCCTACTGTACTTGCATTCCTAATTATGGGTTCGATGACAGGTGAAAAGATGAAAGAGAAGATGAAGGAATACCAGAATTCCTTAGAGACAATGTCAAATGAAGCTGTAGAATATGTAAGAGGTGTTCCGGTTGTTAAAACATTTGGACAGTCAGTGTTTTCGTTTAAGAGATTTAAAGAGGCAATTAAAGGGTATGAGAAATGGGTAATTTCTTATACATTAGACCTTAGAATGCCAATGACATTGTATACAACAATTATTAATTCAGTGTTCGCAGTTCTTATGCTTGCAGGCTTTGTGATTACCAGAAATGACGTAACTAAAGATTTTATTTTGAATTTCACATTCTATGTAATTATAACACCTATCATTACAGTTACACTTAATAAAATTATGTTCTCAAGTGAGAATAATATGCTTGTGGAAGATGCTCTTTCGAGAATTGAGGGAATAACTAATATGAAGCCTCTTGAAGAGCCTTCTGCACCAAAGCCTCCACAGGATTATTCCGTATCCGTAAATAATATTTCTTTCAGATATGATGATGCTAAGAGCAATGCATTAACTGACATTAATATGAATATTAAATCAGGTGAACATATTGCACTCGTTGGACCATCAGGTGGTGGTAAGACAACACTTGCAAGTCTTATCGCAAGATTCTGGGACGTTAATGAGGGTGAAATAAACATTGGCGGAACAAATGTCAAAGATATCGCAGGCAAAGAACTTATGAACACAGTTTCATTTGTATTTCAGGATAGTAAGTTACTTAAAATGTCAATATTTGATAATGTAAGATTAAGTAAACCTGATGCAACAAGAGAAGAAGTTCTTAAGGCTCTTAAAGATGCACAATGTGAGGATATTATCGCAAAAATGCCAAAAGGTATAGATACAATGATTGGCTCAGATGGTACATACGTGTCAGGTGGAGAAGCACAGCGACTCAGTATCGCAAGAGCAATGTTAAAAGATGCACCGATTCTTGTATTAGATGAGGCTACAGCATTTGCGGACCCTGACAATGAGGCTAAGGTTCAGGAGGCATTTGCAAATCTTTCAAAAGGCAAGACAGTTATTATGATAGCACACAGACTGTCAACTGTTACAAATGCTGATAAGATATATGTATTAAAAGAGGGCAGGATTGCAGAGCAGGGAACACATAATGAGTTAAATAATAAAGGCGGAATATATACTCATATGTGGTCTGAATACAATAAATCAGTAAATTGGAAGGTAGGTGTGAGATAATGAATTTAAACGAAAAATTACAACATAAATATGCGTTGTCACCTAAGGGTGCAAAGGATATGATAAAGGCATTTATTTCCGTAACTGTGTCAAATATTGTTCTTATGCTTCCTGTTGGTTTACTTTATTATATTGTTAAAGATTTTATAAACAATGATGTAACTTCTAATAAGAGAATTCTTTATATTATTGGAAGTGTTATCTGTCTGTTATTAATAGCGATAACAACTTATATTCAATATAATGCAACATTCCTTTCTACTTATGTGGAAAGCGGAGTCAGACGAACAACGCTCGCCGAAAAGTTAAGAAAATTACCTCTTTCTTATTTTGGTAAAAAAGATTTGTCAGATCTGACAAGTACAATTATGGCTGATTGTGCCACGCTTGAGACTGCATCATCACATTGGATTCCTGAATTAATAGGAGCAATGATTTCGACACTTATTGTATCAATAAGCCTTTTCTTTATTGACTGGAGAATGGCAATTGCAGCGTTATGGGTTTTACCTATTGCATTTATCATTGTATTAAGTTCTGCAAATGTACAAAAGAAATTAAATGAAAATCATATGAGACTTAAAATGAATCTTGCAGATGGTATACAGGAGTGTTTAGAAACACTTAGAGATTTAAGAGCTAACAATGCAAGTGAAAGCTATATGACAGGACTGGATAAGAAGATTAAGGCAGTTGAGAAACATTCAATAGTCACTGAGTTTGGAACAGCAGTGTTCGTAGGTTCAGCCCAGATGATTTTAAAAGTGGGAATCGCAACTGTTGCCCTTGTGGGTGGAATACTTCTATCAAAAGGCAAAATCGATATATTTAAATTCTTTATGTTCTTACTTCTGGTGTCAAGATTATATGATCCTATGCAGATGTCATTACAGAATCTTGCAGCAATTATATCAGCAGATGTACCTTGCAGAAGAATGGATGAAATCTTGTCACACAGTATACAGACAGGTTCAGAGAAATTGACAAATAAGGGTTGTGATATCGTATTTGACCATGTTGCATTCGGATATGATGGTGAAGATAATGTACTTAGTGATGCGTCATTATGTGCAAAACAGGGCGAAGTTACAGCTTTAATCGGACCATCAGGTGGTGGTAAGACAACTGTATCAAGACTTGCAGCAAGATTCTGGGATATTAATAAAGGTAAGATTACTGTTGGTGGAATGGATATATCGAAGATTGATCCTGAGAAACTTATGTCCCTGTATTCGATTGTATTTCAGGATGTTACTTTATTTAACAATACTGTTATGGAAAATATACGAATCGGTAAGAAAGATGCAACTGACGAGGAGGTTATAGCAGCCGCTAAATTAGCACACTGTGATGAGTTTGTAGAGAAACTGGCTGATGGCTATAACACAATGATTGGTGAAAATGGTTCGGAATTATCAGGTGGTGAACGCCAGAGAATCTCAATAGCCAGAGCGTTCTTGAAAGATGCTCCTATTATTCTTCTTGATGAGGCAACAGCATCTCTTGACGTAGATAATGAGACTTTGATTCAGCAGTCGCTTTCTGAGTTAATTAAGAATAAAACTGTTCTTATAATTGCACACAGAATGAGAACTGTGGCAAGTGCAGATAAGATTGTCGTTCTGAAAGATGGCGTTGTAGCTGAACAGGGAAGTCCTGCAGAGCTTGAAGCTAAGAATGGTATATATAAACATATGATGAGTATGCAGCTTAAGAGTGCGGAGTGGAAGATGAATTAGAAATTATTTTAGTTTGACATCAAGAAAAAGTTTTGCTATAATCCGAAATATCCGAGTTGCGAAGCGCGTAAGTCCAGGAATGGGCTTACGTGCTTTTTTGTTGTATAAGAAATTTCTTAGTATTTCCTATGCAACAAAAAGCTTCGCAGGAATGTGCACACTTTTGCAGAGAAAAATGTTGCATAAAGCATCATAAACATAAAAATTATGAAAAGGTAATGCAAAATGTTGCAAAAGTGGCACAGAATATCGCAAAGCGATATTCTTCTTAGTTAAAAGAAATGGAGGAAGATGAAGTGGAAAACAATATTTCTGAAAATTTAGAGAAAGGAAATAGCAAAAGGGACAACAAAATGGCAAGTATGCCGGTTAACAAATTAATGCTAAGTATGGGAATTCCGATGATTTTATCAATGGCATTGCAGGCTGTATATAATATTGTTGACAGTGCATTTGTTTCAAATATGAAAGGAAATGGCGAAGCAGCATTAAATGCTCTGACCCTTGCGTTTCCAATTCAGATGTTAATGGTGGCAATTGCTATTGGTACAGGTGTCGGAACTAATGCATTACTTGCAAAAAGTCTAGGACAGGGCAATAAAGAGAAAGCAAGTAAAGTCGCAGGAAACAGTATTTTTCTTGCAACTGTGATATATATTATTTTTCTGATATACGGAATGGTCGGAGTGAGAGCATATATATCAACGCAGACGAAAAATGTACTCATAAGAGAAATGGCAGTTGATTATCTTAGAATCTGTTGCGTAATTTCATTTGGTATTACATTTTTCTCAATATTTGAGAAATTATTACAGGCGACAGGACGTTCGTTATATTCAACAATTGCACAGATTCTTGGCGCTGTCGTAAATATTATTTTAGACCCGGTACTTATCTATGGTTTAAGTGGCTTTAAGGAATATGGAGTAAAGGGTGCAGCTTATGCGACTGTAATCGGACAGATAGTATCATTTGTGACAGCACTCATATTTCATTTGAAATTCAATGTCGAAATTGACAATTCATTAAGATATAAGAAACCATCATTTACAATAATAAAGGAAATATATGCAATTGGTCTGCCGGCAATTATCTCGCAGGCACTAATGTCGCTTATGACATATGCTTTAAATATTATATTTGTACGAATTAATGAATCAGTGGTAACTGCGTATGGATTATATTATAAGATCCAGCAGTTTGTTCTCTTTGCTGCATTTGGATTAAGAGATGCCATAACACCGGTTGTATCATTTAATCATGGTATGAGAAGTAAGAAACGTGTTAAAGACGGAATTAAATATGGAATGTTATATACATTCATAATTATGTTTGTGGGTATGGTGGTACTTGAAATCTTTGCAAATCAGTTGTCGGCAGTATTTGGACTGTCAGGAAATACCCAGAACCTATGTATTGATGCAATGCGTATTGTTTCAATAAGTTTCGTATTTGCAGGAATAAATATTGCATACCAGGGAATCTATCAGGCCATCGACAGCGGCTTGGAATCCCTGATTATATCGGTACTCAGACAGTGTATAATAGTGCTTCCTTTAGCATATTTATTTTCAAACATTGCGATTAAAAATTCTGATAAGATATGGTTAATATGGACATGTTTTCCGATAACCGAGGCGGTTACGGCATTTGTGGCATATTTATTAATGAAGCGAATTAACAGGACTAAATTAAGTGAACTTAACTAAATAAGAAATTATATGAAAATTAATTAAATAAAAACTAAATAGAAATGAGAATTCAGAAAGAGGTCAATGTGAAAAATAATGCTGATGCAATTATTTTTCACATAGCTATTTGTTTCGGAGCGAAAGCAAATAGCTTTTATGGCAAGTCAGAAATCGCCTACGCGAATTTCTGACTGCCTCTTCGCGACAAGTCGCTCAGAAAAGAGGTTAATATGAATAAAATAGTTACAATCAGCAGAGAATTTGGCAGTGGCGGACGTTTTATCGGTGAACAGCTTGCTAAAAGAATTGGAATACAATTTTATGACAAAAAGATAATTAGTGAGGTTGCAGAGAAAACGGGCCTCGCAGAAGAATTTATAGAGCAGAAAGGCGAATATGCACATCTTAAAAATATTTTTGCATATGGTCTGATTGGCAGAAATCAAAATGGAGAATCAATCGATGATATTCTGTATGCGGCTCAAAGGGAAATTCTAATTGATGCAGTAAAGAAAGGTCCATGTGTTATAGTTGGAAGAAATGCTGACTACATTTTCAAGGATTATAAGGAATGTATAAATGTATATATATGTGGAAATATGGAAGAAAAGATTGCAAGAATCAGTAAATTGTATAATAAGACAGAAGAGGAGGCAAAAAAACTTATCCACGATATAGATAAGCGAAGAAGTGTTAATTATAAATATTATACTGAAAGACAGTGGGGACTTTCTAAAAATTACACAATTTCGTTAAATAGCAGTGAAATTGGATATGAAAAATGTATTGATATTATAGAGGAACTTTATAATCTCTAAAAATTTTGTTGAAAATAGACATTGATTTATTATAGATTTATTGTATTATATTCATAAAGAAATAAATCACAGAAATGGAGATTAATGCAATGAAAGAATTTAAACCTATTAAAGAGGGTAAAGTACGTGAAGTATATGATAACGGAGACAGCCTTATCATAGTTGCTACAGACAGAATATCAGCTTTTGATGTTATTCTTAAGAATGTTGTACATAAGAAAGGTGCAATTCTTACACAGATGTCTAAGTTCTGGTTCGATTTCACAAAGGATATTGTTCCAAACCATATGATTTCTGTAGATGTTAAAGATATGCCTGAATTCTTCCAGAATGAGAAATACGATGGAAACAGTATGATGTGTAAGAAATTAGATATGCTTCCAATCGAATGTATCGTTAGAGGATATATAACAGGTAGTGGCTGGGAAAGCTATAAGAAAAACGGTACTGTATGTGGAATTAAGCTTCCAGAGGGATTACAGGAATCAGACAAGTTACCTGAACCAATCTATACACCAACAACTAAAGCAGATTTAGGCGACCATGATGAACATATTACTTTTGAAGATAGCGTAGAGATTCTTGAGAAGCTTCACCCTGGAAAAGGCGAAGAATATGCTAAGAAGATTATGGATTGCACAATTGCACTTTATAAGAAATGTGCAGAATATGCATTAAGCAAGGGAATTATTATTGCAGATACAAAATTCGAATTTGGTTTAGATGAGAATGGAAATGTAGTTCTTGGTGATGAGATGCTTACACCAGACAGCTCAAGATTCTGGCCATTAGAAGGTTACAAACCTGGACAGGGACAGCCTTCATTCGATAAACAGTATGTAAGAGACTGGTTAAAACAGAACCCGGACAGTGATTATCATCTTCCGGATGAAGTTGTTGAGAAATCAGTTGATAAATATAAAGAAGCATTTGAATTAATTACAGGAAAGAAATTTGAATAATTAATTTAAGGCTAGTGAATAAATTATAAATGCAACACAGTCATGAAAATCTATAAAATGCCTTATTTGACGAAGTTTAAGATATGATATTGCTAAAAGGTGATTTTTTGAAAAGAAACTAACTTGATGGTAATAAACATAAAGGAATATTAAGAGATGTTTTTTGAATAGAATGTCTGTTCAAAAAGCATCTCTTTTGTTAAAAATTGTATTGGATTATCTGGAAGGAGTAATTTACCATTTCATATGAAGCAATTTATAGAAAAATAAAGAGATAAGGAGTTATTTATGAGTGATGACAAAAATTTTTTAACATATAACCAACAATTAAAAAAGTTACGTAATGATAAGAAAATATCCTGTAATAAAAGTTCTAAAGATAAGGAAATTCTTGTTCGAATGGGATATTTTAATATTGTTAATGGATATAAAAATCCATTTATCTGTGATAAAGATATTAATGGAAACTACATATATTTGCCAAATACAGATTTATCTAATATTTATGAGCTGAAAAGATTTGATGAAAAATTGAGAAACTTTCTTTTAAGGTACATTACACAAATTGAAGAAGAAGTGAGAACATTAACGAGTTATAAATTTGACCAATGCAATAAAAATGGAAAGATTCCATGGTATGATGCTAAAGCATATTCAGATGAAGCAAGGTTGCAAAACAAGATAAGTGCTATTTCATCAGCATATAGTGAGTTAAGTAAAAGTCAGTTAGATTATGTGAGATTTTATATGGACAAACACACAGCTATACCTACATGGATAATGATTAAGGTAGTTAATTTTTCTACATTCATTGATATATTGAATAATAGCAAAACAATAGTAAAACATAGTTTGTGCGAATTATATGGAATGAAAGATGAAAATGGATATCCAAATGTAAAATTGCTAATAGGTAGTTTGCATTGGCTTAGAAAAGTAAGAAATTCGTGTGCGCATAATGAAAGAATATATTGTATTACAGAAACAAAAAATAAAAATAAAAAGGGGCGAATAAAAGAAAATTATTTTAAAATGATAAAACCATCATATATGAAAGATACTGAAAAGAAGTTGATGGATTTGATGGTTTATTTTAAATATTATTTGCCGGCTTCTGAATTCAAGTGTATGATGATAGAATTTATAGGAATGGTAAATGCATTAGAAAAGTCTGTTCCGAAAAATGCTTTTGATAATATAAGAGGACAAATGGGAATTAAAAATATAGAAGATTTACAAATATTAATTGAGTTACCAAAGGAAAAAATCAATTATAATACATTTGATAAAAAGATATAAAAAAGACTTGTAATAAAAAAAGTGTTATGATAATATACTAATACAGAGATAACCAGATGGATTTTGGTTGAAAGGCACTTACAATTATGTGGGTGTCTTTTATTTTTATAGAAAAGAGGGTGACACCGATTATTTACATAGTTGAAGATGATGACAACATTCGCGAAGAATTAAAATTATTACTAAATACGTCAGGATACGAAGTACGCACAACTACAGATTACAAAAATGCTGCAGATGATATATTAAACGTGAACCCTGATATGGTTTTGCTAGACGTTAATTTAGAGGGAATAAGCGGTCTTACGATATGCGACCGTCTAAGAGAGAAGTCAGATGTCCCTATCATATTTGTAACGGGAAATAACACTTCAATGGACGAGCTTAACTGTATTATTCGTGGTGGTGACGATTACATCAGTAAACCATATCAACCACCGATATTACTTGCAAGAATTGCCGCATTACTCAAGCGGACTAAGAAATCATCTGATAAGAAGTCAGACACTATATTAGAATGTGGAAATGTATGCCTGGACACATCTGTTGCATTGATTTATAAGGATAATAAGAAATCAGAGCTTACGAAAAATGAAATGAAAATACTTTATTATCTATTTGCAAATAAAGGCAAGATAATTTCAAGGGAAGAACTGATTGACTACTTGTGGGACAATGACGTATTTATTGATGACAATGCCTTGAGTGTAAATGTTACAAGAATAAGAAATAAATTAAAAGGATTAGATGAAGAAAAACTTATACAGACTAAGAGAGGAATGGGCTACATATGCGGCTGACAGATTATTTATCAGACAAAATAATTGTAATACTTATAAATATGGCATCTATGATGGCACTTAGTCTGTACCTCATTTCGACAGGCAACTATCTTACAAATGTAATATTAATACTTGCAGCGTGGGGTATAATTTTAGTTACTTATCTGAGCGTGGACTATATAATTAAGAGAAAATATTTTAATAAAATAGATGATACCCTAAAAAATCTTGATAAGCCATATCTTCTAGCAGAAGTAATGGATAAAGGCAACAGCATTTATGACAAAATCTACAGAGAAATAATACACACATCTAATAAATCAGTAATAGAAGAGATAAGAGATTTGAAGAAATCACAGTCAGAATATAAGGAATATATTGAAAGCTGGGTTCATGACATCAAGACTCCGTTAACTGCCATTAATCTCATATGCGAAAATAATAAGAATGATTATACGAAGAAAATTCAGAGAGAAACCGGAATAATTGAAAATCAGGTGGAAAATGTCCTGTATTATGCCAGAATGGAGCAGGTATATAAAGATTATATGATACATAGCATTAATCTTAAAAATGTTGTATTAAATTCTGTAAGAAGAAATAAGCTGTATTTCATTCAGGGAAAAATGCAGGTAAATGTTGAATTCGATGACATAATGGTTTCGACAGATGAGAAATGGATAGAATTCCTGCTTAACCAGATATTCTTAAATGCCATCAAATATCGTGCAAATGAAAATGCACATATAGATATAACAACAAATAAGCAGGATAAAAATATAGAACTCATAATAGAAGATAATGGAATTGGAATACCTAAGGAAGATATCGGCAGGATATTTGAGAAAGGCTTTACGGGAAGTAACGGCAGAAGAGATATCGAGAAAGAAAATAACATCAAAAAAGACAATTCATTAGAATATAATAGGAATAAAAAAGCAACAGGAATAGGTTTGTACCTGTGTAAAAATCTGTGCGATAAGTTAGATATCGGAATCAGATGTGAGTCAGAGGAAGGCAGATATACACGAATGATTCTTATATTTCCTGATTCAGATTATGCGAAGTTGTAAGTCCATACTACACACTCGATTTATGACGTATCGTGCGGCATAGACGTTCGACTTCGCTAAAAGTCTGTTAGGTAAATGCATATAATCTTACGAAATTGTAAGATTAGTGAAATCTAAAGTGATACAAGAAAATTTAAAAAGGTAGTAGACTCATTTTAGTAAAAATAAAGCCGTTAAGATTAAAAGAATCAAATAGTTTATATTAAACTAAGATAAACTTTTGAATATATTTCGGTGGCTTGGAAATGAGGTAAAAATGAGTGAATATATAAAAGTATATGAAGTCGAAAAATATTATGGAGAGGGCAGTAATGTAACAAAGGCTGTTGACGGAGTAAGCTTTGATGTGGATAAAGGTGAATTTGTCGGAATTATGGGTGCATCAGGCTCCGGTAAATCTACATTGCTTAACATGATGTCTACAATTGATAAAGTAACTGCGGGACACATTTACTATGGCGAAACAGATATAACCGGTTTAAATGAAGATAAATTATCTGATTTCAGAAGAGATAATTTAGGGTTTGTATTTCAGGACTTTAATCTGTTAGATACACTTACGATTGGAGAAAATGTTGCGTTAGCAATGACATTTCATACGAAACGTAAGAAAGAAATAAAAGAAAAAGTAGATGAGATGTTAAGTCTGCTAGGAATTAGTGGAATACGTGATAAGTTTCCGTATCAGGTATCCGGTGGGCAGAAACAGAGATGTGCCTGTGCGAGAGCGCTTATAAATAATCCGTCGCTTTTACTTGCTGATGAACCAACAGGGGCGTTAGATTCTAAAGCAGCACAGACGTTGCTTGAGACATTTACAAGGATAAACAAGAGTATGCAGGCTACTATACTTATGGTTACACACGATGCATTTTCGGCAAGCTATTGTGATCGGATATTATTTCTTAAGGACGGCAAAATCTTTAATGAACTGGTGAAAGGCGATAAGAGCAGACGTGATTTCTTAAATGAAATATTAGACATTCTTGCATTGACCGGAGGTGACAAAGATGTTAAGTAAACTCGCTTTCAGAAATGCTAAGAGGTCTTTAAAAGATTATCTTATATATATTATTACAATGACTATAATTGCAGCTATGATGTTCGCATTTAATTCAATGATTTTCAGCAAAGAAGTAAGAAATATGTGCAGTGAAGCAGGAATTATGGCGGTAATGCTTGGAATTGCGACATTTTTCATAGTGTTAATTGTGGCTTGGCTTATCAATTATATGGCGAAATTTATGCTTGAGAAGAGAAGTAAGGAATTCGGAACATATCTGCTGCTAGGAATGAAGCGGAAAGAAATATCGCATTTATATATGAAAGAGAATCTTATAATGGGAACTATCGGGTTCGTGATTGGTTCTGTGGCGGGAATGTTTCTGCAGCAGATAATTATGACGATATTCTATAGCGTATTTAACATAGAATACAAGGTGAAAATAGATGTGCAGGGATTATCTGTATTAATGACAATCTGTTGCTATTTTGGCTGTTATCTTCTTGCACTATTTCGTAATAAACGAAAGTTTAAGAAAATGAATATTTCAGAATTAATGAAAATGGATAAGGAGAATGAAAAGATTAAGCAGGGAAGTCCTGTTTTATCACAATGGCTTTTCTTTGGTTCGCTTGCGTATATAATTCTGTTTTTTATTAAATTATTTGAGGGCAGATACACTGTGTCAGGTGTAATTCTTATGAGCATAGGACTTATCATTTCTATTTATATGATTTACTTTGGAATTGCGGGATATATAGCAAGATGTGTCCAAAAAGGCAGCAGAAGAGTCTATAAGAATAATAATTTATTTATCTACAGACAACTTTCTTCAAAATTAAGTACAATGCGTTTCACAATGGGAAGCCTTACAATATTACTTACGTGTGCAATTCTTGGTGGAACCATTGCCATGATGTTTGCAAAATACCAGGATACCGAGCTTAAGAATATAATGCCTTTTGATGTGCTTGTATATAGTAATAACGTAAATGAAGATTTCAAGGAAGAAATGGAAGCCATAGAGGAACTGGCAGGAATAAAAGAAAAGTTAATTTATCACATTTACCAGAATGGAAGTCATAAAATAAATGATTTTCTCTATGTAAATGCATCTACGATAAGAAAAATATACAGAACTAAAGATGGAAAATTAGATGAAGAAGCTGTTAAAAATGACGGAGATGAATACTATGATTATGATACATTTATAAGTCTTAGTGATTATAATGCGTTAAGAAAAATGCTTGGATACGAAGAGATTACATTACATGAGAATGAGTACGCCATTAATATTAAGAAGAGAATGAAAAATGATTTGAAAGGAGAAATACTTAATACAAAAGTGGAAGCTGGTGATAAGGAACTCAGGTTTTCTAAGATATATACTGACAGCATTTCACAAAACGGAATAAATGGTGCAGATTACCTGATTGTAGTTCCTGACAGCGCAGCAGAGAAGATGACACCATATTATACGAATCTTGCAGCCAGTGTTATTAATGCTCCGGATAATAAACTTAGTGATAAATTAGATGACATAAGACAGAAGAAAAATGGGATTATGCCTGAGAAAGAATTTCAGAAGTTAGTCAGGGAGGGTAAGATTAGTAGTAATGAAGAATGGGATGATGTTACTCTTGGCGGTTATGGAACTGATAATATAATTGCAGTTTTTGCAGATGTGTTAGTATCAGCGCCAATGACTAATGAGATGAAATTTGTCATAACAGCAATTGTTTTTCCAATAGCATATGTAGGAATTGTATTTGTCTGTGTAGCACTTACCATTTTAGCAGTACAACAGTTGAGTGATTCATCAAAATACAGATGCAGATATGTTATTCTCCGTAAATTAGGACTTAGCGAAAGAAGTGTTAATAGAATAATCTTAAAACAGTTACTTGGATATTATATGATTCCGGGAATCGTATCACTTATAATAAGCGGAATTATTGCAGTATTTGCTGGAAATAATTTCGTAAAATATACGGGTGTTTCAGGAAGTGGTATGTATTATTTCGGGATTTCAGCATTGGTATTCTTTGGAGTGTATGTTATATATTTTATAGCAACCTATGTTGGATTTAAGAAAAATGTGTAAATAAAATTTCGTTGGCATTGTTAAGATATATTATCAAATTCATTTGACAAATGATGTATCTTAACCAAACAAATGCAGTTTTGAATAAATAAAAGAGTTTTGTATGTAAAGGTTTTAATGCCTGAATAATTCTGGTATTAAAATCTGTTATATACAAAACTCTTTTCTGGTAGGAAAAATTGTAATCCCCATTGATGAGCCTTCCTTCAATGGCTTGTGATCAATGGGGATAAAAAGATGTAGGATGTATTGGGTATATGTATAACAGCTTTCACTGTTATAACATTGAGAGGTGTAAAGCAAACCCCTTTCGTTTGCTTTACAATTGTCATTATAAGGGATAAATTTGTCTAAAAATTGAATTATATATAAAAAAAATATAAAATTAATAAAATAATTATAAACTATCGTAGTTAATTGTAATGCCGGTAATAAAATGTTATAATACTAACCATAATAAAGTTAAGGTACGTTTACGTGAAAAATAATAGAAAATGCAGAGAAAAGAGGTAAATATGAATATAAAAAAGTATATTTATGATGGAAGCAAGAAATTTGTCCCTGATAAATTTGACACAAAAGAAACAGGCGGACTTACTAAAGAAGAAGCGGTCAATCTGATGAATGAGAATCTCCCTAAGATTGATGAATTACAGAAGAAGCTTTATGCTGAGAAGAGAGAAGGAATTATATTCTTATTTCAGGCGATGGATGCAGCAGGTAAAGATGGAACCATTCAGGCGGTTTTGAGTTGTCTGTCACCTCATGGAGTTAAGGAGTATGCATTTAAAGCACCCAATGCAACAGAATTAGCACACGATTATCTATGGAGAGTTCATCATTGCGTACCTGAGAAAGGTCAGATAGCTATATTTAACAGAAGTCATTACGAGGATGTACTCATTGGAAGAGTCCATAAATTATATAAGAACCAGCCAAGGGCTTCATATGTGAAATTAAACGAGGTTATGAAGAACAGATATGAAGATATCAGAAATTTTGAAAAATATCTATACAATAATAGCGTAAGAATTGTTAAAATATATCTCAATGTATCGAAGGATGAGCAGGCAAGAAGATTTTTGTCACGCTTAAATGAGCCTAAGAAATATTGGAAGTTCAGTTCATCTGACCTTAAGGAAAGAGAATACTGGGAAGAGTATCAGAAGGCATTTGCAGAAGCAGTTAACCAGACTGCGATGGATTATTGCCCATGGTATGTGATTCCGGCAGACCATAAATGGTATATGAGATATCTGGTAAGCCAGATTATATTAGATACATTAGAGGATATGAAACCTAATTTTCCAAAGGTAAGTCAGGCAGTAATGGAGAATTTTGACGAAGCAAGAAAAATGTTAGAAGACGAATTAAGAGATAAATAGATAAGAACAACGTCTTAGAAATGGAGGAATAAAATGAAAATTTTAGTATTAGGTGGTGCAGGATATATAGGTTCACATACTGTATATGAGTTAATCGATGCCGGAAATGAGGTCGTAATAATAGATAACCTTGAGACAGGGCATATGAAAGCTGTACATCCACAAGCTAAATTTTATAAAGGAGATTTAAGAGACAGAGCATTTGTTGACAGTGTATTAGATACTGAGAAGAATATAGATGCAGTAATTCATTTTGCAGCAAATTCATTGGTTGGCGAAAGTATGGTTAATCCTTTGAAATATTATGATAATAACTTATGTGGAACAAAGGTAATGTTAGAATCACTTGTGGCTCATGGAATTGATAAAGTTGTATTTTCTTCAACAGCCGCAACTTATGGTGAACCTCAGAGCATTCCTATTGTAGAGACTGATCCTACCAGACCAACTAATTGTTATGGTGAAACAAAATTATCTATGGAGAGAATGTTCTATTGGACAGGCGTGGCACATAATTTACGTTTTGTATCGTTGAGATATTTTAATGCATGTGGTGCACATATAAGCGGACAGATTGGCGAGGACCATAATCCTGAGACACATCTTATTCCACTGATTCTACAGGCGGCAAGTGGCAAACGTGACCATATAAGCATTTTCGGAACTGATTATGATACAGTAGATGGAACATGTGTAAGAGACTACATACACGTTACTGATTTGGCACAGGCACATATTTTAGCAGTAAGATATCTTATGGATGGTAATAAGAGTGATATATTTAACCTTGGAAATGGCGTTGGATTTACGGTAAGACAGGTAATAGATGAAGCTAGGAAAGTAACCGGAGCTGATATTAAAGTAGTAGAAGAAGGCAGAAGAGCAGGTGATCCTGCAACACTCATAGCTTCAAGTGATAAGGCTAAGAGTGTACTTGGCTGGAAACCGGAATATGCTGATTTATCTAAGATAATTGAGACAGCATGGAAGTGGCACAGCGAACATAAAAATGGTTTTGAGGATTAGTAAATGCAGGTTTAACATAGGACAAGGCATTTACTATACTTAGAATAATAACAATGGAGGTAGAAAAAACTATGACAAAGAAAGGCAGAAAGCATGTTGTAATGTCTATTGTATTAGGAATTGTTTTTACATTAAGTCTTATGTTTAACGGAAATAATTCTTCAACTAATAATATAGAAGCAATGGCAGCAACAGGCGCAGGTGTGAAGTACCAGACACATGTCCAGACTTATGGCTGGCAGAATTATGTATCCAATGGTGCAGAAAGTGGTACAACGGGACAAGCTAAGAGATTAGAGGCAATCCGCATTAAATTAAATAATGCAGATTACAGTGGAGGTATACAGTACAGAACTCACGTACAGAGTTATGGCTGGATGAACTGGGCAAGTAATGGCGCAATGAGCGGAACATCAGGCCAGGCAAAGAGACTTGAGGCTATCCAGATTAAACTTACAGGGGAGATGGCTAATAAGTATGATGTGTACTATCGAGTGCATTCGCAGAAATTTGGCTGGTTAGGCTGGGCTAAGAATGGTGCGTCAGCTGGAACAGCAGGATATGGTTACAGACTTGAATCAATCCAGATTAAACTTGTTAAAAAAGGAAGTGCAGCACCTGGAAGTACAAAGAATACATTTCGTGAGACATTAGTTAAATACAGGACACACGTACAGGACTATGGATGGCAGGGATATGTAAGTGATGGAGCGTTAAGTGGAACATCAGGCCAGGCAAAGAGACTTGAGGCTATCCAGATTTCTCTTGTTAATCCAAGATATTCAGGAAGTATACAATACAGAACACACGTACAGGACTATGGATGGCAGGGATATGTAAGCAACGGAGCGTTAAGTGGAACATCAGGTCAGGCAAAGAGACTTGAAGCCATTCAGATTAAATTAACAGGAAAGATGGCTGATAAATATGATGTATATTACAGAGTTCACGCACAGACATATGGCTGGTTAGGCTGGGCTAAGAATGGTGCATCGGCAGGAAGTTCAGGTTATGGAAAGAGGCTTGAAGCTATAGAGATTAAATTAGTAGCTAAGGGAAGTGCAGCACCTGGCAGCACAGCCAATACATATATAGAGAAACCAACTACGGTTGCAGCAACAGGTATAACACTTAACAAGACAAGCTATACTTTAACAAAAGGCGGTACATATACTTTAAGTGCTACAGTAGCGCCATCTAATGCTACAAATAAGACAGTTACATGGACAACAAGTGATAAATCTGTTGCAACAGTAAGCAGCACAGGTAAAGTTACAGCAGTTAAGGCAGGTACAGCTACAATTACAGCTAAGACATCTAATGGTAAAACAGCAACATGTAAGATTACAGTTAAAGATTCCATACAGCCTGTAACCGGAACAGATACAGACCAGGGTGATCAGAAAGCATTATACAACGCATTATTTGATATTAATAACAAAGTTACATTTGATATGAATATCAGTGATGACCAGATTAAACTAATGCAGAAGGATTACAAAGAAGGTAAAGACATTTACAGAAAGATTGATAAGCTTACAGTAACAGTTGGCAATAAGAAGTATGATATTTATGAAGTCGGTGTAAGAATTAAAGGTAATACATCAAGAGTAAATATTTATAATAATGGAAATGTAGATGATAGAAACTTAATACATTTAAAGATAAGTTTCAAAGAAACATTTGATGATGAGACAGAATATGCCGGCAATGCTAAGGTATGGGCAAATGATGCTGATAGAAAAGCCAGAAAGAAGAGAACGTTTGCTACATTAAAAGCTATCGAACTTAAATGGAACAGAAATATTGATGGAACATATATAGGTAACTATTATGCAAATCAATTATTCAGGGCATCAGGCGTTGTTGCACAGAATACATCGCTTGCAAATGTAAGATTTGGTGGATACAACTATGGTGTATATACAATGTATGAAATGGTAGATGACGTATTCTTAAAGAGATATTTCGGCGATGATTCAGGAGACCTTTACAAATGTGCATGGGGTCAGACGAGCAATGGTGTAGGTGAATGGAGTGGTGCTACATATAAGAAAGATACTATTAATTCAATGAGCGTTGAAAAAAGTGGTAAGAATTTCATATATGAGTTAAAGACTAATAAGAAGAAGTCAAAACATGCATCACTAAAGAACTTTATTAACACGTTTGCACAGGGAACACCTACTAAGGCAACATTTGAAAGTCTTGTTGATTCAGACAGATTTGTTAAATTTGCAGCAGCATCCTATTTTGTAGGTAATCCGGATGATTTAAGAAATAACTACAATAATCATTATATTTACTTTATGAAGAATGGTAAGGCAGTTTATATTCCATATGATAATGACAGATGTCTTGGTATGACAGTTTCAAGTAAAGATATGACAACATTCAGCCCATATGCTGATAATGCAGCTTTAAAGGGTTCACAGGAGAATCCTGTATTCAGATATAGTATTATTACAAGAAATAATCTGTATACTACAGAATATACAAATGCCCTTAAAGCAATAGCAGAAAGTGGCTGGCTTGATTATAGTAAATATAAGAAGATATATAATATTGCAAAAGCTAATTATGCATCAGTTGCTATTCCTGACTCAAATGTTAGAGCGTATGTTAAGGAAGTGGATGCTCCTGCAAAGACATATAAGAATTCAGACCTTGCATTCAACGAGAACAATGGATTCAATACATCAGTTAAGACATATATGACTAAGATTATGAAAACCTACAATGATGCAATTGCAAAATGGAACTAATAAGTAGTCAGGTATAAAGAGATAGAAGAATAAAATATAATGAAATCAAAAAGGTATTGTCAGAATAGTCTGGCGATACCTTTTTATACTTACTAGGAAATTTCGTTGAAATTGTCCTAGTAAGTATAAACGCTCCGCGAGGATCGCACTGCGGCGGAGCAGAAAATGTTGCTATCGCAACCCGCAACAGGCGGAGAATGTCGCTTGCGACATTCTTTATTCATAGTATCAGGGTGTCATTTTTGCACTAAAAATGTAGAAAAATATACATAAATAATGTATAATATACCTATTAAAAATGTGTGATATAAATGGAGAATTGTATGAATAGAGTTTTAGTTGTGTCAAATATAGACAGAGTTTATGAACATAAAGAAATTGCATCAAAGTATAATGCAGGATTCGAATATAATGATTTTTATGCACCTGATATAATTAATGATGAAGAGAAAGTTCATGAAATTATAGAAAGATATAAAGAAGCCGGAGTACCGAAGTATTGTACCTTGCATGGCGCTTTTTATGATATAGCCGTTTTTAGTGAAGATAAGGAAATAAGAGATATTTCATATAGAAAAATGGTACAGAGTATGGATATAGCTAAAGAAATTGGTGCGCGTGGAGTTGTATTTCATACAAATGTTAATCCATATCTTGTTTCGGAAACTTATGAAAAACGTGTGGTTGAGATTACGGTCAAAGTCTTGGAAAAGTTACTGGACAAATACAGTGATATAGATATTTATTTAGAAAATATGTTTGACTGCAATCCACATATATTGGCAGAGATTTCGAAAAAGTTATCAAAATATGATAATTATGGTGTGTGTTTTGATTATGCACATGCAAGCATCTACGGTAATAATATGGAAGAGTGGATAGAAGTACTAAGTCCATATGTTAAACATATTCATATTAATGACAATGATTTGACACAGGATTTGCACCTGACATTAGGAGATGGTAAATTAGACTGGAATAAATTCTTAGAATATTATAATGTATATTTTAGTGATTGTTCGGTATTGATAGAGACAACATTGCCGGAGAATCAGATTAAGTCATTAGAATTTATGGAGAAATTAGAGTCAGAAAGATACAAAGCCGCATTTGCACATAATGTGACAAATAATGAAATAGGAATTAATAAATACAATAAAATTAGCGATGTTAAAGCATTGGCTGCGGAAGAACTTTTAGAGAGAATCTTCTACTATATGACGAAGTTAGTTGAGATTAAAGAATTCTCGGAAACGGTTGATTTGCTGACAGATTTAGGAAGTACAATAGTTAATTCTGACAGGGCATCATTCTGGTTCTGGGATACCAGTTCTAAGCAGTATTGGACACTTTCAGCACAGGGTAATGGCAGAATTACTATACCTGAGGGAACAGGAATTGTTGGAAGAACAATTACAGAGAATAGAACGATTCTTTGCAATGATGCATATAGCCAGCCATATTTTAATGGAAATGTGGATAAAGAGACAGGTTATCTTACACGTTCAACATTGTGTATGCCGATAACCGATGTTGATAATGAAGTTATTGGTGCGTTTCAGGTAATCAATAAAATAGATGAAAATGGGAATGCAGGAGTGTTCGATGAAAGGGATATTAATCGATTATCGATTGTTGTTGCATTTTGTGAGAAATCATTAGAGTCGCATTTACTGCACAATGTTGCATTGAGGGACAGACTTACAGGACTTAAAAACCGATATTCATTTTACGAATATTATAATAAGAAAGTCTTACCAAATGTATATGATGTGAAATTTTCATTTATAATGTGTGACATAGACTTTTTCAAAAAAGTAAATGACACATATGGACATAATGCGGGTGATGAAATACTTAGAAGTGTCTCTAAACTTTTCAAAAACAGTGTCGATAAGGAAGATGAAATAGTAAGATGGGGCGGTGAAGAGTTTATCTTTATCCTTAAGAATAAAGATATAGCTGCTGCTAAAGCATTTGCAGAAGAATTAAGAAGTCAGATTGAGAAGTCAGATTTCATGGTTGAGGATAAGATATTAAATATAACAATGTCATTTGGTGTAAGCGAGTTAAATGCACAAAATAACATTGAGGATAATATAAAGGTTGTAGACGGACGCTTGTATAAAGCAAAACGTGATGGAAGAAACAGAGTAATAGATGGTGACTAATATGAAAGAATTAAAATCAGTTTTTATAAGTTATAGCTCTAAAGATACAGAGATTGTTAATGAAGTAGTTAATATGCTTGAAACTTCAGGTATTTCGTATTGGAAAGCACCTGAGATGATACCGGCAGGTTCAAATTATGCAAAAGAGATACCAAGAGTTATATGTGAATGTAATATATTTCTGCTTATTATTTCCGAAGATTCCCAACGCTCGATATGGGTAGAAAAGGAGATAGATTTTGCAATAAATAATAGAAAAGTTATAGTTCCGTTAAAACTCACAGAGGGAAAACTTACGGATATGTTTAGCTTCTATCTTAATAATATCCAGATGGTTAATTATAATGGTAATCTAAAGAAAACTTTGAGAGTATTAAGAACCAGGATAGAGACGCTTTTATCAAAGGAAAGTTTAAAAGACAATACAAGAAATATTGCAGATGGCAGAGAAATCGCAAATTCAAATAATCGTGAATTAGACGATAATAATGAAACTACCTCGAATAGAAATATAGAAAATACAGGTAACGGAGAAAATTCAGATAAAGATATTGAAGGAGCAGAAAACAGAGAAGAACATCCTGAAATGGAGAAAACAGACAGGGAAAATATAAGACGCTCGAAAATTAAAGCATTTAGCTATAATCCTCAACCTGAATTCTGTAGAAAATGTAATGGCAAGTTAAAAGAGATTGCTAAAGGTGTATATAAATGTACAAATTGTGGAATGGAGAATTATGATTATTTCCAGACAGTAAGAAACTATCTTGAGAAAGCAGGTCCATGTTCGATTATTATGATAGAGAAAGCTACAAAAGTACCAAGAGCAAGCATTGATTATTTTATTAAACAGGAAATGTTAGAAATTCCTAAAAACAGTGATGTAAGGTTAAGGTGCAAAATATGTGGGGCACCTATCAGAAGTGGATATTTATGTGATGTTTGCAAGAAAATAGATGGCAGGTAATTATGGAAAAAAATATATGGATAATTAGCAGCAACAAAAAAGAATTAGTAGAAACCCAGGGCGCGGTAAATGGCGGTGGCACATTCAGAACCATTGCGATGTTGTCGCATCAATCTGTAGAAAAGGCAATAGAGAGAGAAGACATAGACATCAGACCATCGGTTATAATATTAGATTATGACACAGAGAAAGAATGTGGCTTTAAGGCATTGGAGATTATACAGGGGCAGTCTGCGTATGTGGGTGTTCCTGTAATTTTTATTATAGGTAAAAGAACAAAGGAAATAGACGAAGAATGTTATGAAAGAGGTGCATTGATTGTATTATCTAAACCATTAAGCAATGTAGCTTTAATGAGAATTAAGAGAATAGCATCCCAGTATGAAAAGGGCAGGGACTACGAAATAATTCTTCAGAGACAGAATAGTGAACTAAGTATGGCAAGACAGATTAAGATATTAAATGAGCAGCTAGAGAAACGCAATGAGCTGCTGTATCAGATATTTGGCAGGTATTTTTCTAATGATATTACTGAAGTAATTCTTGATAATCCTGAGGGTGCATCTATCGGTGGTGAGAAGAAGAACGTTACTATACTTATGGCAGACTTAAGAAGTTTTACACCGATTGCCGAAAGATTAGAAGCGGATTCGCTTACAAATATGATTAATTTCTTCTTAGGAGAAATGACAGATATAATATTTAAGTGGAGGGGTTCTATTATCGAATTTATCGGAGATGCAATATTAGCTGTATTTGGCGCACCGATGGAATTAGAATGTTCCGAATACAATGCACTTAAAGCTGCATTGGAAATGCAGGAGGCTATGAGTAAGGTAAATGAATATAATAGTGAAAATGGATATCCAGAATTGAAAATGGGAATCGGAATTAATAAAGGTGAGGTGTTTATCGGAAATATCGGTTCAAACCGGATGATGAGATATAATGTTATGGGAAATACAGTTAACTTAGCTTCAAGAATAGAAGACGTAAGCAAAGGCGGGCAGATATTGATATCGAAAGAAAGTATTAAAGATATAGAGAAGAAAGTAGCTGTCAGGGAAGAGATTACGGTTACAGTTAAGGGAATCTCTAAGGAAGTTACGGTATGCGAAGTAATGGGAGTAGAATAGATTAAAAGAATTAAATAGATGAAATAGATTAAATAGGTTAAATAGATTAAATTAAATAGATTAAATATATTAGTGATGTGTTAAATATTTATGGTTCTGTAAGAAACTAGTGGAAGCGAGGCAGGCATATGGAGGCAGTCGAAGTTAAAAAAACGATTAAATTAGAAAACATTCCAGTTGTGATTCTGAATGTAGAGGATAAATATGAATTTAATGTGGATAAAGTAATAGATATTACCAATGAATGTGGAAGCATTATCTGCATTATAATCTGTATGAAAAATGATAATTACATAATCAATTGTGTCAGTAATAATAAATCAATACGTGCATTGGAATTTATTAACTATATTTTAGGCGGCTATGGGATTACTGCTGGTGGAGCAGTTGTAGCTAATGGTGAAATTTCTAAGTTAATAATTGATACCGACTCTGCATTTACGGGGATGGATGTTGAAAATATTATTGAGAAAATGTCGTATAAATATTTCGAAGATACAGAAGTGATTAATTCTATGGAAGATGAAATATCATTAGATGATATGAAGCATTATGTGAAGAGAAGGATTCCATGGGCTTTTGTAAGAACTAAAGATATATGTGGAATAGGAACGAATCTGTGTATAAAAAGTCTTGAGAATACGTCAGGCGTGATAATAACTTCTGATGAAGATTTATATATTATGATAGGAAATCGTGGCGAAGTATATGATATAAAAAGGGAGAAATTCGAGGCAAGTTATATAGAGACAAATGAGAAATTAGATGTATTTGAAAGTATGCTTAATTTCATTCCGGCGGTTCTAAATGTGGATAGTGGTAATTACGAATCGATAGATGAACTTGCATATATGTGTTATCCGAGAAAAGGAAACGGAATCTATGCGAAAGAATTACAGAAGAGAACTAAAGTATTCGGGGTTAATAATAATGCTGAATATTTTATAGGTGAAAAGGGAGATTACCTTGCAGCGAGGGTAGATGATGTGAGAGACGTGTATATAATAAAAAGAGATATCTTCTGGAATACATATGAAATATATGAAAAATAAATATATATATATATGAAAAATAAATATATATTAGAAAAATAAATATATATTGAAAAAAATATTAGCATTAATATATATTTGAAAGCATATCTTGTATAAATAAACAAATACAAGGTATAGACCTATATATGAAAGAATATATCGAAGAGAGAGCTGTTGAAATAGCCAATTATATAATAAGTAATAAAGCAACAGTAAGGCAGACAGCAAAACAGTTTGGAATAAGTAAAAGTACGGTACATAAAGATGTTACGGAAAGACTTTTAAGAATAAATCCATCTCTTGCAAGTGAGGCAAGAAAGGTGTTAGATATTAACAAATCAGAACGACATATAAGGGGTGGAATGGCAACTAAGGAAAAATATCTGCATCTGCATATTTCATAAAATAGTAAGGCTACATATCCTGGTAATATGTAGCTTTTTTGAAAAGAAATGTATAATAACAATTTATGGGAAAATGCCTTTAATTTCTTCAGCATAAACTAATTTTCTGAGGGCCACTATATAGGCAGCCATTCTAAATGTACAGTTACATTCATCTACAACATCTGTAAGGTCTTTGAATGATTTCGTCATAAGGTTTTCTAGCATTTCATTAACCTGTTCGCGTTCCCAGGTAAGCTCCTGGATATTCTGTACCCATTCAAAATATGACACAATTACGCCGCCGCTATTTGCAAATATATCAGGAATAAGTGTGATTGAACGCTTTTCTAATATTTCGTCACGTCTGCGGTAAAACGTTGTGTACATCAACTTGTCTGCAATAATAGATTTGCTTTAAGAAAATGTCAATAAGTCAGAGTAAATACGAAAATAATTAATAAAAGTAAGAACTTTAACTAAATTTAAAATCGTTTAAGTAAAAATATTCAAAATAAAATTAAAGGTTATATAAAATGAGAAAAATTATACTTAATAAGTATTGACGGAACGAAAGATAAATGTTAATCTTTGCGTATAGAGGACGAAGGCGTAACCATAATCAGGTTACGCCTTTTCTGTGTAATATCATATATCATAAGGAGGAGAAGATGCTTATGAAACATAATGAATTAGATGAGATTGATATTGAAATATTAAATATTCTGCAAAGAGATGGCAGAGCAGCAGTAAAAGAAATTGCTAAAAAGGTATGCCTGTCATCGCCTGCCGTATCAAACCGGATAGAGAGATTAGAACAGGATAATTATATAACAGGTTATCAGGCGATTATAAATTCTTCGGCACTCGGATTATATACAAAAGCATTTATAAGTCTTGAAGTTACGCCTCCACAGAAGAAAGAGTTTTATCCATATATAAAGAAATGCAGGAACGTGGTGGAGTGCAACTGTGTAACCGGTGATTATTCTATGCTGTTAGAAGTTTTATTTAGAACGACGATGGAATTAGACCAGTTTATCGGTGAATTACAGAAATATGGAAGAACAAAAACCTTGATAGTATTTTCTACTTCGGTTGAGCATCGTGGGGTAAACATAGATAATAATATAGAGGAATAGATATGCTGAATTAATATTATGTTTTAATAGAATAAAGAATGTCGCAAGCGACATTCTCCGCCTGCGGCGGGTTGCTATAGCAACATTTTCTGCTCCGCCTCAGTGTGATACTTGCGGAGCGTTTTTGTTTGCCAGGACAATTTCAACGAAATTTCCTGGTAAGTAAAAAAAAGATATCCTAAATGGATATCGTATTCTCTGGGGGGATGCCTAGTAGCCTCGCAACTACTAGGCTGAGTTATGAAAATGTTAAGTTGTTTTAGCTACTTATCAGTAGCATATTTGTATTATATTTGGGAAATGTGTATAAAGTTTGTACATATTATAAAAAAAATATAAACTAATCGTTAATCAATTGTTAAAGATATTTATATATGCAAATTTATTTATACAGATGATTTAATTCTGTTATGTATGTACGAAGTTTGGGTTATATATATCAGTAAAAAATCAATAATAAAAATACTCAAAAATGCCTAAAAATTATTGAAAATGTAAAAATGTAAAAAAAATGTGAATTTCTCAAAAAAGTTCTTCCATATTTTAAAGATATTGTATATAATTAGACAAGGTATCTCATAAAATAAGTAGATTCAGAAACTGATAACCATAAAATTTATATTTATGGTTTAATATTTTTTTGTAAATTGCAATATCATATTTACAGATAGCTGAAAGATAAAAATTATTGAGAGATAGTTAAAGATAGATAATTATTATAAGAGATAGTTAAAATTACTTGATTATGACTAGACTTTAAATAGATTTAATCATTTATTCGATTTATTCAATTGAAGAATTTGATGGAAGAGATTTGAAAGGAGATTTGTATGTTGACTACAGATATTGGAATTGATTTAGGAACAGCTAGTATTTTAGTATATATTAAAGGTAAAGGTGTAGTATTAAAAGAGCCTTCAGTTGTAGCATTTGACAGAGATACTAATAAGATTAAAGCTATTGGTGAAGAAGCAAGATTAATGATAGGTAGAACACCGGGTAATATTATCGCAGTAAGACCATTAAGACAGGGTGTTATTTCTGATTATACAGTTACAGAGAAGATGCTTAAGCATTTTATCCAGAAAGCAATCGGAAAGAGAACATTTAAGAAGCCAAGAATCAGTGTATGTGTACCAAGTGGAGTTACAGAAGTAGAGAAGAAAGCTGTAGAAGATGCTACATTACAAGCTGGTGCAAGAGAAGTTGCAATTATTGAAGAGCCTATAGCAGCAGCTATTGGTGCAGGAATAGATATAACAAGACCATGTGGAAATATGATTGTCGATATAGGTGGTGGAACGACGGATATAGCTGTTATTTCACTTGGCGGAACTGTTGTAAGTACATCTGTTAAGATAGCAGGCGATGATTTCGATGAAGCAATCGTAAGATATATGCGTAAGAAACATAACTTATTAATTGGTGAGAGAACAGCCGAAGAAATCAAGATTAAGATTGGCTCGGCATTCAAGAGACCGGAGGTTGTAACTCTTGATGTAAGAGGAAGAAATCTTGTAACAGGTCTCCCTAAGACTATAACAGTTACTTCAGATGAGACAGAAGAAGCATTACGTGAGACAACTTCACAGATAGTTGAAGCAGTTCATGGTGTGCTTGAGAAGACTCCACCAGAATTAGCAGCAGATATTGCAGACAGAGGAATTGTCCTTACAGGCGGCGGATGTTTATTACAGGGATTAGAAGAACTTATAGAAGAGAAGACAGGTATTAATACAATGACAGCAGAAGACCCAATGACAGCAGTTGCTATCGGAACCGGTAAATTCATTGAATTTTTAAGCGACGGTCCTACAGAATAGGTTATGAGGATGCCAGAGGGCAGAATGGAGAAGGCGAATGGTACGAGGACTTTACACAGCTTATACCGGAATGTTAAATCAGCAGTATAGATTAGATACAATAACGAATAATCTTGCAAATGCGACTACAACCGGATATAAAAGAGAGGGTGCAACATCAAGAGCGTTTGATGATGTACTTGCTATTAAAGTTAAAGACAGTTCAGTAGGTTATATCAACCAGAACATTGGAAAGATGAGTCTTGGTGTTAAAATTGGCGAGAATTACGTTGATTATTCACAGGGATCGTTGGTTGAGACTGAGAACACATATGATTTAGCATTAGAGGGAAATGGATTTTTCTCTATATTATTCACAAATAAGAATGGTGAAGACGTAGTAAAGTATACCAGGGACGGTAGTTTTGTTACAGATGCAGAGGGAACACTTAGAACTAAAGATGGTGACTACGTGTTAAATGATGCAGGAACAGAGATTGTTGTGCCTGCAGATGCCGAAGAGGTTCTTGTAGATGAATTAGGAAATATTTATGCAGATGGTGAATATGTAGATACACTTGGAATAACTGATTTTGAGGATTATAATTATCTTGCTAAAGATACAGGTGAGAATTATCTTATAGCTGTTGATGGTGCTACAGAGACAGAATGGTCAGGTAAGATACATCAGGGATATACAGAAGCTTCTAATATCAATGTTGTATCAGAAATGGTTGAGATGATAGAGATAGCAAGAGCATATGAATCTAACCAGAAAGCTGTTAAGACTATGGACGAGATGATGAGTAAATCGGTTAATAATGTTGGTAAATTAGGATAGAAAGGGAGGTACATGTTATGGTAAGGTCATTATGGACAGCTGCATCAGGAATGAGAGCGCAGCAGACAAATGTAGATACAATATCAAACAACTTTGCAAATGTTAATACAATAGGTTACAAGAAAGAAACAAATCAATTTAAGTCGTTATTATATCAGACAATCCAGGCAAAGACTACAAGTGCAAATGGTGATACAAAACCAGTAGGTGCACAGGTAGGCTTAGGTGTAAAGAATGCGGCAATTACATCAATATTTAAACAGGGCAATATTAATACTACAGAAGTAGATACAGATTTTGCAATTGAGGGTAAAGGATTCTTTACAGTTCAAGGATTAGACGGCGAGACATATTATACAAGAAATGGTGCATTTAACTGGGCAACAAGTACAAGTGGTGGCGTTGTTTTAGCTAATTCAGAGGGACTTCCTATTTTAGATGCTGATGGTAATACAATAGAATTTGATACAGAAGAATATGATGTATCAGAGATTTCGATTGATAGCAATGGTAATATATGTTACCCTGATGAAACAGGTAATCCACAATCGTTAGATATTAAGATTGGACTTGTACAATTTGCTAATCCATCAGGACTAGAGAAACAGGGAAACACATTATATAAAGCAACAGAAGCTTCAGGTGAAGCTGTATATGAAGATGAGAATACATTAAAGAAAAGTAAATTACATCAGGGTTGCTTAGAGGCTTCAAATGTACAGGTAGTAGATGAGATGGTTAATCTTATTGTGGCTCAGAGAGCTTATGAACTTAACTCTAAGGCGATAACTACATCAGATACAATGATGCAGCAGGCTAACCAATTAAAGAATTAAGGATATTGTATATCCGAAAGGAATGATAGATAGATGAGTATGTCTATAGATAACTATGTAGGTCAGTTAGGAGACCTGTATAACAATGCTAATAATACTACAGCAAGTAAATTAGAGAATTCATTATCGACTGATTATGCTAAAGCAAGTGATGAAGAATTAATGGAGGTATGCAAACAGTTTGAAGCATATTTCCTAGAGCAGGTTATGAAAGGAATGGAGTCAATGATTCCTAAGAGTGATGAGGACGAAGATTCATCAATGACCCAGACAGTAGATTTCTTTAAAGATACAATGTATCAGGAACTTGCAAGTAAGAGTACAGAGACACAGGGCTTAGGACTTGCACAGACTTTGTATGAATCGATGAAACGTGAATATAAAATTTAAAGATACAATTTATAAAGCAAACAATACATAAGAAGTGGAGCTTGAACTATGGAAAACGTAAAGGGGTATATAGAGAAAATTGTATATAGAAATGAGGAAAATGGCTATACGGTTATGTCTGTCAATGCTGACGGTGAAGAGATAACCTGTGTAGGCATTTTTCATTATATCGGAGAGGGAGAATATTTGGAACTTCAGGGAGAATACATAGAACATCCATCGTACGGCGAACAATTAAGTGTTAAAGAATATGAGATAATTGCACCAGAAGATGAGATTTCAATGATTCGATATCTTGGATCTGGAGCAATTAAAGGTGTAAAGATTTCGACAGCGACGAAGATAGTAAATAGATTCAAGAAAGATACTTTCAGAATTATGGAAGAAGAACCTGAAAGGCTTGCAGAGATAAAGGGAATAAGTCTCAACAAAGCTAAAGAGATAGCTATGCAGATGGAAGAGAAGAAAGATATGCGCAAAGCTATGATTTTTCTTGGACAATATGGAATTTCAATGTCGCTTGCGGTTAAGATATATAATTTCTATGGACCGGGACTCTATGATGTAGTAAGAGTCAATCCATATAAAATGGCAGACGATATAGACGGAATAGGTTTTAAAATTGCAGATGAAATTGCATCGCACGTGGGGATAAATACAGACTCGGATTTCAGAATAAAAAGTGGAATATTATATGCGCTTCAGCAGGCAGGAATAAACGGAAATGTTTATCTGCCCTATAATCAGCTCATACGTCAGGCTGAGGAATTACTTGGTCTTACTGAGGTGAATTTAGATAAGCATTTAACAGATTTATCTATAGAGAAAAGAATTATAATACGTGAAGAAAATGATGAAAAAGTCATATATTCATCTAAATTCTATTTTACAGAATTGAGCATTGCCAGATACCTGAATGACTTAAATGTAAGTTCGAAAACAGATGAGAAAAAAGTTATAGAAAAATTAAATGAAATAGAAGATAGTGAAGGGATTGCATTGGATGAGATGCAGGAGAGAGCAGTAATAGAAGCTGTCAAATGTGGATTGCTAATAATTACAGGTGGTCCGGGAACAGGCAAGACTACAACAATTAAAACGATAATCAGATACTTTGAGAATCAGGGAATGGAGATTTTACTTGCAGCACCGACAGGCAGGGCAGCTAAGCGAATGAAAGAAACGACAGGCTTTGATGCAGTAACTATACACAGATTATTAGAACTTAATGGCAATCCTGACGAAGGACAGAATGGACAGTTTGAGAGAAATGAATTAAATCCTTTAGAGGCGGATGTAATTATAATAGATGAGATGTCGATGGTAGACATTTTTCTTATGCAGTCATTGCTTAAAGCTATAACAGTTGGTACAAGGCTGATTCTTGTAGGTGATGTGAACCAGCTTCCGTCAGTAGGTCCGGGCAATGTACTTAGAGATATAATTATGAGTGAAACATTCAATGTAGTGTGTTTAGAAAAGATTTTCAGACAGGCTGCAAGTAGTGATATCGTAATAAATGCCCATAAGATTAATAGAGGTGAAGAAGTGAATTTAGCTAAGAAAAGCAATGATTTTCTATTCATAAGAAGAGAAGATGCTGACAGCATAATAAATGCAATGCTTACGCTTATAAGAGAAAAGCTGCCACCATATGTAGATGCAGATGTAAATGATATTCAGGTGCTTACGCCTACGAGAAAAGGATTATTAGGTGTGGAACGTCTGAACTCAATTCTGCAAAGGTTTCTTAATCCGCCTGATAAGACAAAAATTGAGAAAGAAATGGCAAATTGTGTATTTCGTGAAGGCGATAAGATAATGCAGATAAAAAATGATTACCAGATTCAGTGGGAAATGAGAGGTAAATATGGAATTGCCGTTGACAGTGGAATGGGCGTATTTAATGGTGATGTCGGTATTATAAGAAGAATTAACAATTATACTGAATATTTAGAAGTTGAATTTGAAGAAAATAAATTTGTAATGTATAGCTTTAAACAATTAGACGAGTTAGAGTTAGCCTATGCTGTAACCATACATAAATCACAGGGAAGTGAGTATCCAGCGGTTGTTATGCCGATGTATCCGGGACCTAGAATGTTAATGAATAGGAATCTTCTATATACAGCAGTTACCAGAGCGAAGAAATGTGTATGCATGGTTGGAGTACCTGAGGTATTTGTGCAGATGAAAGCTAATGACAGAGAACAGACGAGATATTCAGGACTTAGATGGCGAATAAAGGAACTAGTGAGGTAAATATGGGATTAGGGATAGATTTTAATATAGACATTAAAGGAATAATATTTCCAAGGAGATGTCCTATATGTGATAAGATATTGGAATTTAATGGGAAATTGATATGTGAAAAATGCAGGAATAAATTAGTATATATTAACGAACCCAGATGCAAGAAATGCGGCAAGCAGTTAATTAAAATGGAGGATGAATATTGCTATGACTGTAAGATGAAGAAACATTTGTATAAAGAGGGAGTGGTTCCGTTTATGCATATCGGTGAAATTAAGAAATCAATATATAAGATAAAATATTGTAATAAAAGGGAATACATAGATTTCTATGCAGATGAAGTGGTAAACAGATATGGCGGTATAATAAAGAATTGGAATTGCGACGCATTAATACCGGTACCACTTCACAGACAAAGAAGGCTGAAACGAGGATATAACCAGGCTGAAATTATAGCTGACAAATGTTCAAAAAGGCTTGGCATACCTGTTAGAAAAGGCATTTTATTAAGAACAAAGAATACAAAACCACAGAAAGAATTAAATGATATGGATAGAAAGAAAAATCTGGAAAATGCTTTTAAAATAGGCAAAAATGTAGTAAGATTAAGTAAAGTTATATTGATAGATGATATATATACTACAGGAAGTACAATAGATGCGTGTGCAGCTGTTTTACTTAGGTCAGGCATAGAAGAAGTATATTATGTGGCATTAAGTATTGGAACCGGATATTAATTAAATCTGGAGAATACAGGCAGAAATGGAGGACAACAATGGACGTAAAAAATTGTAAGGAATGTGGGAGATTATTTAATTATATCAGCGGACCAAGACTATGTCCTGCCTGTAGGGATAAACTTGAAGAAAAATTTGCACAGGTCAAGAAATATATAGAAGACAATAGAACAGCACAACTTCAGCAGATTTCAGAAGATAATGATGTAAGCATACAGCAGATTAAACAGTGGGTAAGAGAAGAAAGACTTGCATTTACAGAAGATTCGCTGGTCGGAATAGAATGTGAGCGTTGTGGCTGTACCATAAGAACAGGAAGATTTTGTGAAAACTGTAAGAAGACAATGGTTAATACCTTAGGCAATGCATATAAGAAAGAATCACCTATGATGCAAAGGAATCAGAGATATGACAGAGATGAAAGAGCGAAGATGAGATTCCTGGATAAATAGATGTTTTAGTGACTTTTCTGGTTATATGAGTTTATTTAATGCATGAACTAAAAACTATATGTCCGTCTATGACATAGACGTGATTTATAACATATCGTATGTAAGTTAATGCCGTCAGATGCAAAAGGACGGAGCAGTAAATCAACATTTAAGCGAAGTATGTTTGATTTACTGCTCCGTGATATCGTTTGCATAGGACGGCATTTATTTACTTACCAGGAAATTTCGTTGAAATTGTCCTGGTAAGTAAATAACGCTCCGCGAGGATCGCACTGCGGCGGAACAGAAAATGTTGCTAGAGCAACCCGCCGCAGGCGGAGAATGTCGCAAGCGACATTCTGTATTCCTTACCAGGAAATTTCGTTGAAATTGTCCTGGTAAGTAAATAACGCTCCGCGAGGATCGCACTGCGGCGGAATAGAAAATGTTGCTAGAGCAACCCGCCGCAGGCGGAGAACGTCGCAAGCGACATTCATTATTCTAGAGGAGTTTTATTAGTTTATCTATAAAGTAAATTTAAACTTTGCCGATATTTAAAATATAGCTAAATATAAATTAAGAGAATTTAGCATAATTATTATAGTAATAAATCAGATATGGAAAGAAAATTTTAGATATTGAAAAAACTTAAGTAACCAGAGATTTTAATATCTGACTACAAATTTGCAGGGAGGCGAATATTATGCGTATTGATGCTTATAACCAGATATCACAGATTTACCAGACGAATAACAAGTATAAGACACAGAAGACAACATCGGTATCAGCAAGAGATAAAGTAGAGATTTCTTCAATGGGCAAGGCTTATCAGACAGCTAAAAGTGCAGTAAATGAAGTTGCGGATGTAAGAGAAGATAAGATTGCTGATATTAAGTCAAGAATTGACAATGGAACATATAATGTAAGTGCAGAAAGCTTTGCAGACAAATTATTAGAAAAATATCAGGTATTATAGATTATAATTAGATAAATGCCTATAGATAAAGGAGAGATTCGGTGGCTAGTTTAATAGAAGAATTAATAGATACATTAGATTTAGAAAATAATGAATATACGGAGTTACTTGAACTCTCTAAACAAAAGACACCTATTATAATTAATGGTGAAATTGAAGCTTTAAATAATATAACTGCGAAAGAGCAGGAGCATACAGATAAGATTGCTGCTCTTGAGAATAAAAGAACACAGGTAGTAGAAGATATAGCTACTGTATTGAACATGGATGTTAAGACAATTACAGTAAAGAAGATTATAGATTTGTTAAATGGGCAGGAAAAAGAACAGAATGCATTAGCAGAGGTTCATGACAAATTAAAGATGACATTGAATGACATGGCGGTCATAAATGACATGAATAAGCAGTTGATTCAGGAGTCACTTGAGTTAGTTGATTTTGATATTAATTTTCTCAATAGTCTTAATCAGTATCCTGAGACAGCGAATTATAATAGAAATGCTTATAATGCATCAACTTATGCTAATTCTACATTTGATGCGAAGAACTAACGTGTTAATATAATAACCTGCTTATGAATTTTATTAACGGATACTATAATATTCTAAGAGCAGATTGACAGCAAATATTGATAACAAATGGAGGAAGCCATGGCAGGAATGACAAGCATCTATGTCGGGGTGTCAGGATTGCAGTCAGCACAGACGGCATTAAATACTACGACACATAACCTGGCTAATGTATATACAAAAGGATATACGAGACAGTTATCCTTTACAAGTGACAGAACATATAATAATATCGGAAAAAGTGCAACAAGCAGTATGCAGGTTGGTTTAGGTGTTGCGACATCAGTTACCAGCAGAGTAAGAGATATTCTTCTTGATGCTAAATATAGAAAAGAAACCGGACGACAGGGTTTCTATGATGCCAGATATGAGGCAGTATCTGAAATTGAGACAATAATAGGAGAAACAGAAGGTGTAAAATTTCAGAATACATTAGAGGATTTATGGTCATCAATAAGTGAGATGGCGAAGACACCTGATAGCATTGTGTCAAGGTCGGAATTAGTTATGAATGCGGAGACATTTTTAAACAGGGCGAAAGGCATCTATGACGGACTCGTAGATTACCAGAAGAATTTAGACAGTAAAGTTCAGACAACAGTAGATAGGATTAATGAGTTAGGAGATAAGATTAATGCACTCAATTTAAAGATTTCAGGAATTGAGGCAGGAATTGAGAATGCGAATGATTTAAGAGATACAAGAGATTTATATTTAGATGAGTTATCTAAATATGTAAATATTTCATATGTGGAAGACGAGAGTCATTATGTATCAGTTAAGATTGAAGGAGTTCCGTTTGTTACAGAGGGCGGTGTGTTCCATATAGATACAATGAAATTAGACAGTGATAAAGGCTCTACATATTTATCATGTGTATGGCCATACCTTGATAATCAGGAAGTATTTAACTTAGAAGTAAAGATTTCCACATCAGAGAAGAATGATATAGGAAGCCTCAAAGGTTATCTTCTTGCAAGAGGCGATTTTGCAGCAAAATACACAGATATTCCGGAAGTAGCAGATTATGATGTATCTACACCGGACGGACTTAAGGATTATTTAGCAGCAGTAGATAAATATAATGCAACAGTTGATTGCTGTGATGTGACTAAAGCACAGGCATTATTTGATAAGCTGGTAAATGGAATCGTAACAGCTATAAATGATGTGTTTAGTCCTACTACAGATGAAGTACCTGATGGAGTTACGGAATATACAGATGCAAATGGTAATATTTACGATGCTACAAAGGTGAAGATTTTAGATATGACAACTTCTACAGGTGATGATGGCAAGATGCCGCCTGAGGAGTTATTTTCAAGGGATTACACAGACAGATTCATAGAAGTAACAGGTAATGATGGTAATACATATTATGTCTATAATGAGCGTAATACATTTGGTTCGGAATCATTGTATACAATTTCTAATATAAATATGAACCAGACTATAATAGAGGACTATTCGAAATTACCATTTAAGACCTTAGAAGGTGACAATGACCTTGATAAAGGTAAGAAATTGGCTGAGACATGGGATAATAATAAGATGTGTCTTGACCCAAGTAATATGGCTAAACTTGATTTTAAAGCTTTCTATAAACAGTTTGTATATTCGATAGGTAACAAAGGTGATTTGTATAATTCAATGGCATCTAACCAGCTTACGACTACTAATGAGGTGGATAGCAAGAGGTCAGAGATTAATGGAGTTTCATCAGAAGATGAATTAGCTAATATGATTAAATTCCAAAGTGCATATAATGCATCATCAAGATATGTTTCAACAATTGCAGATATGTTAGAGTATATTATCGAGAGATTAGGTTAGGATAGGAGGCAGAACAATGGCATCAACATTTTTTGGATTAAATATTGCGACATCAGGAATAAGTGCTGCACAGGCAGGATTATCTACGACTATGCATAATGTTGCAAATGAGAATACAAAAGGGTATTCAAGACAGCAGGTTTCGCAGTCAGCAGCTAATGCCATAAGATTTTACACCTCTTATGGAATGCTTGGCGCAGGAGTAGAAGTATCAAAGATATCCCAGGTAAGAGATTCTTACTATGATGATAAATACAGATATAATCAGGCTAAAGTAGGGGAATATACATCCAAAGATACATATGCATTACAGATAGAGGATTATTTCAATGAGTTTGAAACTGATGGATTTATTGTAGAATATGAGAATCTTTTCGATACATTGAAGTCTATGCAGGGAAATCCGTCAGAATTGACATACAGAAATGAATTCTTAAGCAGCTGTCAGACAATAGCAGAATATTTCAATGACATACAGACTAAACTTACTAATCTTCAGCAGGAAACTAATACAGAAGTCAGTAACTTAGTAGACAGAATTAATACTATTTCGTCGCAGGTTGCATCACTTACGAAACAGATTAATACAGTAGAACTTACCGGTGCAGTCGCAAATGACTTAAGAGATAAACGTGAATTACTGCTTGACGAATTATCAGAGATAATACCTATTGAAGTGACAGAAAATATTGGCAAGAATGGTAATTCGGAATTCGATGTTAAGGTTCAGGGTGTGACACTGGTTGATACATATGACAGTATGCAGCTATATACAGTTGAAAGAGAGAATCCAAAGAATTCAATGGATTCACCGGGGCTTTACGACATATATTTCCAAGGTACAAAATTAGATGTGCAGGCAATGGGACTTTCAGGTTCGCTAAGAGCCGCACTTGATGTACGTGATGGTAATAACGGAACAATTGAAGAAGGCAATCCTGATTGTGAGGCTATTAAGTACAAAGGAATACCACATTATGTGAATAAGATTCAGGTATTTAAAAAGACAATAACTAATCTGTTTAATGACATACATCAGAAGAATACCAGAAAAGATGAAAATGGTAATGATGTACCTGCTAATTATAACTTATATGGTAATACTACAGAGAATTTACCGATATTCAAATTGTCAGACAATGGAGTGCTTACTGTTAATCAGGAGTTAATAGATGATCCATCATTACTTGCAGCTTCAGAATATCCTATTAACGATGGTAAAGAAGATGCAGGACTTATAGATAAATTTATAGCACTTAAAGATAAACAGGCATTCAGCAATTATACGGCAAGTGATTTCTTGCAGAGTATAGTATCAGAAATCGCTGTAGATGTTAAGAAAGCACAGACATTTGAGAAGAACCATGCCAATATCCAGAAGAGCATAGAGAATCAGAAAATGTCAGTGTCAGGTGTCGATGGAGATGAGGAAAGTATGAACCTTGTTAAGTATCAGGAGGCATTCGAACTTTCGTCAAAAATGATATCGGTTATGCAGGAAATATATAATAAACTTATAAACGAAATGGGGGTATAGTGTGAATGAATTATGCTGATGCGCTAATTCATTCACACAGCTAATTGTATCGCGGGCGCTACAATTAGCCATATATGGCAGATAAGAAATTGCATACGCAATTTCTTATCGCCCATTCGCGACAAGTCGCTCATAAATGAGGTTAATGTGAAATAATTGCACTGATGTGGCAATTATTCCACACAGCTAATTGTTCGCAGGCAAAACAATTAGTATATATCGCAGAACTGAATTTGAAATTCAGCTCGCGGTTCCTCTGGAATATATGCCTGCGGAATGGAGTAAGGTATGAGAATTACAAATGGAATTTTGATAAATAATTCATTAAACAACATTAATAATAATAAAACTAATATGGATACCCTTAATACGCAGCTTGCATCTGAGAAGAAGATTCAGAGACCATCGGATGATCCTATAATTGCAATCAGAGCATTAAGATTTCGCTCTACTTTATCAGAGATAAATCAGTATCTATCAAAGAATATACCTGATGCAGAGTCATGGATGACTGAGACTGAAAGAGCACTTGAGAATACTGTAAAGGTATTAAGTGATATAACAGAATATTGTAACCAGGCTGTTAACGGATATTATGATACAACTAATAAGAATACTATAGTAAGCCAGTTAAAAGCATACAGAGACCAGATATATAGTGATGCTAATGCAGATTGTGCCGGAAGGACAATTTTTACGGGATATAAAACTGATGGAACTCTTACATTTACAAGTGATAATGAAAAAAAGTATGAGATTACACAGAAATTTAATGATAGTGCAATTGGTACTGTGAATAAAGTATCTAACGGATTAGATATTTCAGGAATAAATGATTCTACAATAGCAGGAACGGATATTTCAGCCATTAAATTGCCTACCCAGGTAACAGCTTATAGAATAAGACTTGGCTATGATAAGTTAGAAGCTGGCTCGGGTGCAGTTATAAATCTTACTGAGACAGGTGAGAGCATTACTACTGTTACTAAGACTTCTACAGACATCGGCTCATATGAACCTGGAGCAGGCGAAGCATATTATCTTGCAGATACAGGCGAATTGATTCTTGGTAAAGATGTATATAAGAAGCTGTCAGAGGCAAAAGCCGATTCAGAGGGTAATAGTTTTAAGATAACCTACACCAAAAAAGGTTTTAATAAAGGTGAACTTGATCCAATTCAGTATTTCGACTGTGTAGACATGACAGATGATAATCCTGATAACTGGGTAACATATACGAATAGAAAACAAGATATTAAATATGAGATTAATTTCAATCAGGACATAAAGATTAATACTCAGGGTAAAGAAGTATTTAATCAGGATATGACAAGAGACTTGGACGATATCATTGAAAGTGTTAACTATGCAATGAACGTCGAAGAGAAGAAGTCGAGAATAGAGAAAATGTATAATTCGGCTAAGGAAGGCAGCACAGAGCAGAAGAAATACAAAGAATTACTTGATCTATGTGACAGAGAATTAGATTTCGCAAAGAAGAATATGGAGAAAGCATTTACATATGGATTAAGTGTGTTTAATAAACATCAGGATTCGGTCAGCTTAGCAGAGGCTGATGTAGGTGCCAGACTTAAACGATTAGAACTTAACGAAAGCAGACTTTCAGATCAGCAGACAACAGTTAAGAAGCTGATGAGTACAAATGAAGAGATAAATGTTTCAAATATAGCAATTAAGATTAAAGAAGCAGAAAGCATTTACGATGCATCACTTGCGGCAGCATCTATGGTAGTGCAGAAGAAGTTATTAGATTTCTTATAAAATGTAATGGAGGCGTGACTATATATGAAAATCGAGACAAGATTATTTGGGAATATTGAAATAGATGTTAATAAAATTATTAATTTCAGCGATGGAATCATAGGATTCGAAGACTTAAAACAGTTTATGATAATGCATGATGCAGAATCGGAGAAATCTAAGATATTATGGCTTCAGTCATTAGATGATGGAAACATTGCATTACCTGTGATTGACCCGCTTATGATTAAGGCGGATTACAATCCTGTTGTTGAAGATGAGTTATTTAAAAATATTGGTGAATTAGTGGATGGAGAAATATTTGTACTTACTACACTTACAGTGCCGGCAGATATAACTAAGATAACCACTAATCTAAAAGCACCTATTGTAATTAATCCGGTCACTTTAAAGGGCTGCCAGATAATAGTGGATAATGATGATTATGTCGTTAGATACCCTATATATGATATATTAAAGTCATCAAAGGTGGCAGATAAGGAGGGCGAATAGATGCTTGCATTATCAAGGAAAAAAGACGAGGCAATTGTAATTAATAATAATATAGAGATAACTGTATTAGAAGTGAAAGGTGACCATGTGAAACTTGGTATATCTGCACCAAAATCAGTGCCAATATATAGGAAAGAAGTGTATTTACAGATACAGGAATCGAATAGGGAAGCAGCTGATGCATCAGCAGTAGAAGGATTAAAGAAATTATTTGAATAACTGTTAAATATTTATATAAAAATGTCGATAGATAATGTAATAAAGAATGAATTTCACATGGAGGTGAATTGTTATGGCAATTGAAGGCGTAACAGGTGCAGCAGCAACATATCAGGCAGCACCACAGATAACAAAGGTAGAGAAGCCGGAAGCGGCTCGTACAGTTAGCGGCTTTTCAGGAGCCGAAGGATCTGTCAGCGAGATTAGTAAAGATACAAGGATAGTAGAGAATGCTAATAATTCATCATTAGATAGCAATACTGATGGTAAAGGCAGGCAGATGTCAGAAGAGACTATGAAACAGACGCTTAGTGATATTAATAAGAAGCTAAGTAATACGGAATGTGTATTCGGAGTGCATGAAGCAACTAATCGTGTAACTATACAGATAGTTGATAAAAACACTAAAGAAGTAATTAAAGAGATACCGCCAGAGAAGACTTTGGACATGATTGCTAAAGTATGGGAATTAGCAGGTATCTTAGTAGATGAAAAGTTATAAACTACATTATTAACTATTAGTAGTAGAAAAGAGGTAGAATATGGGCAGTAATGTATCTATATCAGGACTTGTTTCAAATCTTGACACCGATTCAATTGTTAGTGCGTTAGTATCAGCATATTCCACAAAGAAAGATAAATATGTAAAGGCACAGACTAAACTTGAATGGAAGCAGGATGCGTGGAAAGAATTAAATACAAAGATATATAGTTTCTATAGTGGTACATTGTCATCACTTAGATTTTCTAATGCATTTTCTAAGAAAGCATCATCTGTAGACAGTACAAAGGCTACAGTTAAGGCGAGTAGCGATGCTGTATCAGGTACGCAGAAACTTAAGATTAAGCAACTTGCTAAATCAGGCTATCTGACAGGTGCAGTTGTTAAATCAAGTGACGGAAGTAATACAAAACTTACAGGCTCATCTAAGTTATCAGAACTTGGAATAGAAGATGGAAGCAGTATATCTGTTAAGGTTGGCAATACAGAGAAGACAATTACACTTAATGGAAGTGATAGTGTTAATACAGCAGTGGCAAGATTAAAAGAAGCAGGGCTTAATGCAAGCTTTGATGAGACTAACCAGAGATTCTTCGTAAGTTCCAAGACAAGTGGCTCTGAGGGAGAGTTCTCAATTATAGGCGCTAATTCATCAGGCTTAAAAGCACTTAGTGGTATGGGACTTAATTCAGTCACATCTGCAGATGTTGAATCATACAGATATTGGGCTGCACTTACAGATGATGATATAAGCAACTTTACAGACACAGATTATACTAAGCAGAAGACTGCATTGTATGATCTTACAGATGAAGTGTCTATGAATAAACTCAAAGATACATTGAGATCTACACTTGAGAAGGCTAATGAGAGCAATGAGACTTTAGGCAAGGCTAATAAGTTAATCGATTATAAATTAGATGCAATAAATGAAGTATCGGGCTTGTCATTAGAAGATAGAAGTGCACTTATCAGTAAAGCAGCTGAGAGAATGACAGAAATTTCATCAAAGAAAGAACTTACCGATGAAGACAAGGCTGAGTTAGAAGAACTTCAGGCAAAACATGAGATATATGTTGCTTCTGCAAATGCTACATTTAATGTAGAAGCGGAGAAAAAGAAATATGAAGATGAGAAAACAGAGAATCAGAAGATAATTGATGCAAATGTTGCGACTATAGATACAGCTAATAAGGCACTTGCTGATAATGACGGTTTTACAGCATATGTAAATGGTCTCAATGATGATATAACTAAGAAGAATGCAGAGTTAAAAGAGACAATATTAGATAATTACAATACTAAGAGAAGTAATGCTAAAGAATTTGTTAAGGCATATGACATTGTAAATGATGCAAATGCTGATAAGACAAGCGATGAATATAAGAATGCATTACAACTCATAGGTGATAATTCAGGTTCAGGAACAGGTGCAGTCCGTATTCAGGGACAGGATGCTATTGTAGAATTAAATGGTGCTACATTTACATCTGCATCTAATAACTTCCAGATTAATGGATTGACTATTACGGCAAACCAGTTAACAGGTGCTGATGAAGAAATATCTATCACAACAAATACAGATACACAAGGTATCTATGATATGATTAAAGGCTTCTTCACAGAATATAATACACTTATCAAGGAAATGGATTCTTTATATAATGCAGATTCAGCTAAGGGTTATGAACCACTTACTGATGATGAGAAAGAAGCTATGACTGATAAAGAAATAGAGAAATGGGAAGAAAAGATTAAGAAAGCATTATTAAGACGTGATGATACATTACAGTCTGTATCGGATTCTGTTAAGAATGCATTCCAGAAGAGTTATGAGATTAATGGAAAGAAGTATTCTTTATCTTCATTCGGTATAAAGACCGGAGGATATTTCACATCAGGCGATAACGAGAAATCAATATTCCATATTGATGGTGATTCTAAAGATTCAACATCATCAGGTAATACAGACAAATTAATGGCAGCAATTGCTTCAGATCCTGATACAGTATGCGAGTTCTTCAATAAACTTGCAGATGGTGTATATGCTGAATTGAGTAACAAGATGAAAGGTACTACACTTAGCAGTGCATATACAGTATATAATGACAAATCAATGAAGAACGAGTATAATGAATATACTAAGACTATAAAGAGCTGGGAAGAAAAGATAGAGTCATATGAAGAAAAATACAGAAAACAGTTTACAGCAATGGAAAAGGCATTAGCAACACTTAATTCTAACAGTTCTTCATTAACAGGTCTATTAGGTTCCTGATAGTTAATAATTTAGAGAAGGTTGAAAAGGAGAAGACAAGATGTCATTTGGCAATCCATATGCTAATTATGCAAATACGAAGATACAGACAGCAACTCCTGCTCAGTTGACATTAATGCTTTATGACGGAGCTATTAAATTCTGTAATCTGGCTATAAATGCAGTTGAAGAAGGACAGATAGAAATGGCTAATACTAATATTAAAAAAGTTGAGGCTATAATTGCAGAGTTTAGAGCGACACTTAATTTTAAATATCCTGTAGCAAAGGATTTCGATAACGTATACGAATACCTCGGAAGAAGACTCTTAGAAGCAAATTTGCACAAGGATAAGGAAATATTAGAAGAAGTGTTATCTCATCTGCGTGTTATGAGAGAAACATGGACAGAAGTTATGAAACAGAGCAAATAGCAAAGAGAAGCGGGGTGATTAAACTTAATGGAGAATGGTAGAGAATATTTATCTATTTTAACAGAGAGTTTAAAAAAGAAGATTACTATATTGGATGAAATATTACTTCTTAATCAGAAACAGTTAGAATCTGTATCAGGTAATGAAATAGATGATGATTTATTCAATGAAATAATAGATAAGAAAGATATATATATTAAGGAAATCAATAATCTTGATAAAGGTTTCGAACAGGTATATGAAAGAATTAAGAGTGAGATAACTGGCAATACCGATAAGTTTAGTAGTGAAATAGCTGTATTGAAACAGCTTATCTCGCAGATTACCGAGAAATCGATGGAAGTCCAGCTTAGTGAGAAGAGAAATAAACAAGCAGTCCTAAAGAAGATGAGTGAAGAAAAGACAAAGATTCATCAGACCAGGAATGCTAATAAAGTGGCATCTAATTATTATAATAATATGAATAAGGTCAATTATGTAGAACCACAGTTTATGGACAAGAAAAAATAATTAAAAAAATATACAAAAAAATTAATTTAGGTATAAAGTATTCGGTACATATGCCGATATAATATACAAGTAAAACAAATAAGTAATTTACTTATGTGACGGGAACGATGGAGCGTACGGCCGGAGGGAAAGTTACACAACAAAAAAAATTAAGTAATCAGTAGCATGGAAGCTACTGCATATTCAAGGAGGAATTATTATGGTAATACAGCATAATCTTACAGCAATGAACACTAACAGACAGTTAGGTATCACAACAGGCAATCAGGCAAAATCAACAGAGAAATTATCTTCAGGTTACAGAATCAACCGTGCAGGTGATGATGCAGCAGGTTTAACAATTTCAGAGAAGATGAGAAGCCAGATCAGAGGTCTTAACAAAGCTTCTTCTAACGCAGAAGATGGTGTATCTTTAATCCAGACAGCTGAAGGCGCTTTAAATGAAGCTCATTCAATTCTTCAGAGAATGAATGAATTATCTACACAGGCAGCTAACGATACTAATACAACATCTGATAGAACAGCTATCCAGAAGGAAATCGATGCACTTACATCAGAACTTTCAAGAATTGCTTCTACAACACAGTTCAATACAATGAACTTACTTGATGGTAAATTCACAGGAAAGAATCTTCAGGTTGGTGCTCTTGAAGGACAGAAGATTTCTATCTCAATCAGCACAATGAATGCTAAGGCACTTGGTGTTGCTAGCTTAGATGTTACATCATTCACAAAAGCTGGTTCAGCTATGACAAAAGTTCAGAAGGCTATCAGCGCAGTATCTACACAGCGTTCAGCTCTTGGTGCTTTACAGAACAGATTAGAGCATACAATTGCTAACCTTGATACAACATCTGAGAATACAAGTGCAGCTGAATCTCGTATTCGTGACGTTGATATGGCTGAAGAAATGGTTGAATACAGCAAGAATAACATTCTTGCACAGGCAGGTCAGTCAATGCTTGCACAGGCTAACCAGTCAACACAGGGTGTTCTCTCATTATTAGGCTAATTAAGAGTACTATCATAAAAGAAAAGGATCATACATCATTTGATGTATGGTCTTTTTCTTTTGTATACTTGTAAAATGAATCTCTATAATTAATTTTAATCAGATTGAGGCTGATCAATGGGAAATAACATATAACAAGGTATTATTATTAATATCATATATGCCGATATATATTACAGTGTAAAAAGATAGGAGAAGCTAATGAATAATACAATATATGAAGAGAATGTGAAAGCATTTGAAATAAAATATAACAGTATATATAAATACCTTACGGATAACGAAAATAACAGTTTATATAATATCAAGGACGTATTATGGGATATATCAGCATCAGAAGAAGATATTATGGTTATAAATAGAAATGGAAGGTTATATTATCTGAACAGCAGATATTCAGATGAAGAATTTGCTAAGAACTGGGCTAAACAGTTTGAAGGTGACAACTATAAAACCGTATATATAATTTTTGGACTATCAAATTTCAGATGTGTAAAAGAATTGATAAAAAATGTAGGTAAAGAAAGTGCTATATTATTATATGAGCCCGACAAAAATATATTTATGAAGGCGATTGAGAAGATTGATATTACGGATGTTATAAAAAATGACGAAGTGGTTTTATGTATTAATGGAATAAATGATGAGGTTTTTGGTGAATTTGTAGCTATTGTTATGAATAATTATGCGTTAATGAGACTTACAAAATATTGTTGTATGCCTAATTACGATAAGTTGTATCCTGAGATATGGAGAGATGTTATTAGAAATATAAAAGAAAAATATGAAAGTGTAATACTTAGCAGAAATACAGAGATATTAATGGCATCGGAGTTTATAAGAAATAAGGTATCTACATGTAGGGATATAATCAGAGAATATTCAATAGTACAATTAAGAAAAGAGCTCTATAAGATTAAAAATATAAAAAATATTCCGGCAATAATTGTATCCGCAGGACCATCTTTGGATAAGAATATTAATGAATTGAAACAGGCGAAAGGAAAAGCATTTATATTAGTTGTGGATACGGCATTAAAAGCACTTTTAAAAAGAGATATAATACCTGATTTGATAATCACAATTGATTCGCACAAACCACCGGTATTATTTATGCATCCTAGATTCAAAGATATTCCTATGGTGGTTTGTGATTGTTCGAATTATGAGCTATATTTATTTCACAAAGGAAAAAGGTTTTACTTTTCTGAGACTGATTCATATATATCATATATATACGAAAAGGGTACAGGTGAAAAACTATATCCGACTGAAACAGGTGGCTCCGTTGCAAATAATGCATTTTCACTTGCAAATATATTGGGATTTAAAAATATTATATTGGTGGGGCAGGATTTAGCATATACAGACAAGAAGAAACATACTACGGATGCATATGGTAATAGTGATGATAATTTATTAAAAGATAATAAGAAATATTTTGAAGTTGATGATGTATATGGAAATAAAGTATATACTGAATCTAATATGAATCTGTATCGTAAGTGGTTTGAATCGCAGATTGTCAGATATACTGATTTGAATGTAATAGATGCTACAGAGGGTGGGGCTAAGATAGAGGGCAGTGAGATAATGACTCTCAAAGAAGCGATTGAACGAGAATGTAAAACGGATATAGATTTTGAAAAAATAATTGCAGAGATAAAACGACTAATTACTGATGAAAAGGCGGATGAAATATTACAAGAAATTGACAATATGCCTGATGATCTGTTATCTGAAAAGGATAAGCTAAAGAAATATAAACGTAAATATGAAAAGTTAGAGGAGTTATCACGTAAGGGCAAAGTCGCAAGCAAGGAGTTTAACAAACTTGTAGAGGAAATTAATGAAATTACTGAATATATAGATAATAAAGAACTGTTAAAATTAGCAAATGTCTATGAAAAGAATACAGAATTTGAAGTATTAGGAAATGTATATCACACTAAGGATTCAGTTAAGGATGAAATAAGAGATATATCTAATAATGGAATAAAACTAATGGATTCATACATACGAGGAATTGATTGCCTGGTAAAAGATTTAAAAGAATGGAAGAGCAATTTAGGTGTAGAAACAGAAAAAAGTCTTATAGAATCATTATCAGCAATAGAAAATATTAATAATGCTGCCAAGAATGATGATATGAAAACAGTTAATGATAATATGAAAATCTTTTATAAAGAAATCGTTCATTGTATAAATTATATGAAAGAAAGTAACATAGATGAATGGAAGAATATAAAGGATATTCTGGATGAGATTGTTGAGAAAGACAGTCAGGCTAAGATGTATGAGATGAATGATATATTACAGAATAGGCTATGCGGACTGATGAAGAGTCTGCTTGATAGAAAAGTATATTTGACGGAGGAATAGAAATATGAGTGAAAAGGTTAGATATATGGAAGAAATACTAAATAAAATAGATGATATATATATATTATTGTGCCAGGGTGATAAGAAAGATGGCTTTGAAAAACTCAATGGTATGATGAATGAACTCACAAATATACTTGGTAAGATACTTAATAGTAAAGAAATCTTTAGCAAGCTTGAAGTGGAATTCCCGGAAGAAGTTGTTATCCAGCAGATAAATAATCTGGCTGATGCAATTGAACATAAGGATACAATACTTCTTACGGACACGCTCAATTATGAGATAAAGAATACATTATTATTCTATATTGATGTTATTAATGAATTGGAAAAAAACAATATTATGGTATAATAATATTAATGCGATAATATACGAGATATTTTAGAAAATTATGAAATGAGGTACAGAATATGCTTAATGGCAAGTCTATATTAATTACAGGTGGAACAGGTTCGTTTGGAAATGAATTTACAACATATGTGTTAGAACATTATAATCCGGAGAAGATAGTAATATATTCAAGAGATGAATTTAAACAGTTCCTTATGGCGGAGAAGTTTAAGAAATATGCTGACAAATTAAGATTTTTTATCGGTGATGTCAGAGATGAAAGTAGATTAGAAAGAGCGTTAAATGGAATTGATTATGTAGTTCATGCGGCAGCAATGAAACAGGTGCCTGCCTGTGAATATAATCCATTAGAGGCAATTAAGACTAATATTGATGGTGCAACAAATGTAATTAATGCATCACTTAATAAGGGTGTGAAAAGAGTAGTTGCACTATCTACCGATAAAGCAGTTAATCCAGTTAATCTATATGGTGGAACAAAATTAGTGTCAGATAAGTTATTTATTTCAGCTAATGCATATGCAGGTAAACAGGATATTAATTTCTCACTTGTAAGGTATGGTAATGTTGCAGGAAGTCGTGGTTCAGTAATTCCGTTCTTTGATGAATTGATTAAGAATGGTGCAAAAGAACTTCCGATAACAGATTTCAGAATGACAAGATTCTGGATTAGCCTAGAAGAGGGTGTAAAACTTGTTATTAAAGCATTATCAGAAGCAAGAGGTGGAGAAACATTTATTTCTAAGATTCCATCATTCAAGATAACAGATTTAGCTAAGGCAATGTTACCTGACTGTGAACTTAAAGAGGTCGGAATAAGACCAGGTGAGAAATTACATGAGATAATGGTTACAAGAGAGGATTCATTACATACATATGAATATGATAAACATTTCATAGTATATCCTCAGGTTAACTGGTGGAATGAGAGCAAAGTAATACCAGGTGGTAAGAAACTTGAATATGGTTTTGCTTACAGTTCAGATAATAATACTGAATGGTATTCTGTTGAAGATTTAAAGAAATTAGTAGAAGAACAGTATTATAATAAGAAACATTAATAGATAACTAGAAGAATAGATGGAGGCTGATGCAAAATGGAAGGTGCTATGCATTATATACCATATGGTCGTCAAAGTATAAATGAAGATGACATAAAAGCTGTTGAAGAAGTGTTGAAATCAGATTTTATTACGACAGGTCCAAAGATTGCTGAATTTGAACGAAAATTTGCTGATTATGTAGGTGCAAAATATGCAGTTGCAGTATCAAATGGTACAGCAGCACTTCATATTGCGTGTATGGCAGCAGGAATAGGTAAGGGTGACGAGGTTATTACGACACCTATAACTTTTGCAGCATCAGCCAACTGTGCATTATATTGTGGAGCCACTCCTGTATTTGCAGATATTGACCCTGTTACATATAACATTTCACCGGAGTCAGTGGAATGCCATGTTACAGAGAGGACGAAAGCAATAATACCTGTACATTATACCGGACAGACATGTGATATGGATGCAATTCACAAGATTGCTGATAAGTATAATCTTATCGTAATTGAAGATGCTGCACATGCTGTAGGTGCTGAATATAAGGGAAAGAAGATAGGTTCACTTTCTGATATGACAGAGTTTAGCTTTCATCCGGTAAAGCATATAACATGTGGCGAGGGTGGAATCGTTACTACGAATAGAGAAGATTTATATGAAAAATTAAAACTTTTCAGAACACATGGTATAACAAGAGAAGAGAAGTTCTTACATAAAGTTGATGGACCATGGTATTATGAGCAGATTGACTTAGGCTATAATTACAGAATAACTGATATACAGGCAGCGCTTGGAATAAGCCAGTTAGGAAGAATAGATAAATTCTTAGAGAAACGTAAGAAGATAGCTGCAAAGTATGATGAGGCATTCAGAGACTTTAATGGTATAGAGATACCTAAGCAGGCTGAATATAGTAATAGTGCCTATCATTTATATGTAATTAAGGTTGATAAATCGATTAGAAAAGCATTATTTGAATATCTGCGAGCTAATAATATTGGCGTAAATGTTCATTATATTCCAGTGTATACATTTCCATATTATAGAGAACATGGTTATGAGAATGTAAAATGCGAAAATGCTGAAAAACTCTATGAGTCAATAATTAGTATTCCGATTTATTATGACCTGAGTGACGAAGAACAGGATTACGTAATAGATAAGATAAAAGAGTTTATGAAATAAACATTGATTGTGGAATGGAGATTAGTATGAACAAAGAAATACAAATTGGACGTAAAGTAATATCTGAAAGTAGTCCTGCTTATATTGTTGCTGAGATGTCAGCAAATCATAATATGGACTTTAACCGTGCAAAGGAAATAATAAAGGCAGCAAAGGAATCAGGTGCAGATGCTGTTAAGATACAGACATACACACCGGATACAATTACAATAGACAGCGATATGCCTGCATTTATAACGAAAGGAATCTGGGAAGGCAGGACTTTATATGAATTATATGGAAAAGCATATACTCCGTGGGAGTGGCAGAATGATTTAAAAAGTTATGCAGATGAATTAGGTATTGATTTATTCTCATCACCATTTGACCCAACAGCGGTAGATTTCCTAGAAAAGATGGATGTTCCGGCATATAAAATAGCTTCATTTGAGATAAATGATATTCCGTTAATAAAAAAGATAGCAAAACTTGGTAAACCTATTATTATTTCAACTGGGATAGCGTATCTGGAAGATATTGATTTAGCTATTCGAACATGTATAGAGGCAGGAAACGATAATGTGATTCTTCTAAAATGTATATCATCATATCCTGCACCTTATGAAGATATGAATCTAAAAGTAATTCCTAATATGAAAGAGACGTTTGATTGCATATGTGGACTTTCAGATCATACATTGGGAACTGAAATAGCAGTTGCTGCAACTGCATTAGGCTCTAAGATGGTTGAAAAACATTTTACATTAAGACGAAGTGACGGTGGAGAAGATTCACAGTTCTCTATGGAGCCGGCTGAATTTGAGAAGATGGTTACAGAGATAAGAAATGTCGAAAAGGCATTAGGAAAAGTGTCATATATGCCAAATGCAGGTCAGATAGAAAGCAGGATATATTCACGTTCTTTATTTGTTGTTAAAGATATAAAAGCAGGTGAAGTAATTACAGAAGAAAATGTACGTTCAATAAGACCTGGAATAGGTATGCATACTAAATATTATGAACAAATTTTAGGTCAGAAGGCAAGATGTGATATAGCTAAAGGTACTCCGATGGATTGGAAATATATAGGATAGAAATATATGTATATAGTACAGTTTATAAGAAGCCTATCATCTAAACTAATATTATTTGATTAAAATATAAGCTAGAAATGGGAGAAAAACTATGGAAGAAATGAAATATGCAGTAATAATTCAGGCAAGAATAGGGTCAACAAGATTACCGGCAAAAGTTCTAAAAAATCTGTGTGGCAAACCAGTGCTTGAACATGAACTTGAAAGAATTAAGCAGGCAAAAAAGATAGATGGTATTATAGTTGCAACAACTGACAATGAAAATAATCAGCCAATAATTGATATAGCGAACAAACAGAATGTGAATTATTTTAAGGGAAGTGAAAATGATGTTCTGGCGCGTTATTATTATGCTGCAAAAGAATATAATGTTGAAAATATTATAAGAATTACTGCAGACTGTCCGTTGATTGATCCGCATTTGATAGATGAAATGATAGATGTATATGAAGAAAATGCATGTGATATTATTACGAATGTTCCTGATGATAATAGCCAGATGACATATCCAAGAGGCTTAGATATAGAAATCTTTAGAACAACGCTATTAAAAGAAGCGTTTGATAAGGCAGAAAGCAAATATGACAGAGAACATGTAACACCATATATTTATAAAAACACAGATAAAATATACGTATATAAATATAACAAAGATTATTCAAACTACAGGTGGACTTTAGATACTCCTGAAGATTATGAACTTATTCAGAAAATATACCAGGGCTTATATCATGGTGAACATAATTTTTATTTTAACGATGTAATCAGATATATGGAAGATAATAAAGAACTATTAAGGATTAATGATAATGTAGTTCAGAAAGGTGCACACACATACCATAAGAATCAGAAACGTGTTATGATTCTAGGTGCAAATAATTTCCTGCTTCCATTAATTAAATGTGCAAAAAAATTAGATATGTATACAATTGTTGCATCTCCAGATGAAAATGAACCTGGATTTGCTTATGCGGATGAAAGAGTATATGTTGATTTGCGTGATAAGGAAAAAGTATATGAAATTGCGAAAAATCTACATTTAGATGGAATAATAACAGACCAGGCGGAGACACCGGTAAAGACGGTTGCATATGTAGCTGATAAGTTAAATCTTCCGGGAATTGGAAATGATAAGGCAGAATTATTTACAAATAAATTCTTAATGAGAGAAACATGTAGAAAAATTGGTATTGATACAATTAGATATAAATTAGTTGACAATTTAGAAGATGCAGTTTCGTTTTATAAAACTTTAGACACAGATGCAATTATGAAGCCAATTGATAGTGCGGGCAGCAGAGGTGTTGTAAGAATTGATAAAGTAGAAACGATTATAGAAAATTTTGAATACACTAAAAATTCATCAAAGACAGGTAATGTTATAATTGAAGAGTATATCGAAGGTAAAGAACTACTTTTAGACGGAGTTGTATTTAATGGTATATACCAGACAATTATATGTGGCGAATATATTAAGTGTGAAGTTCCAGGAGTTTTTTCTGAATATATGGGCAAATATCCTGCTGAAATCACCCCTGAGCAATATGAAATGGTTAATAAGTTAGTAAAGAAAATAGTAGAAGGTTTTGAATTGCCTTGGGGAAGAACGCATACAGAAGTTAAGATAAATGACAGAGGTGCATGGTTGATGGAAACAGCAGCAAGAGGCGGAGGAAGATATATTTCCTCAGGGATAGTTCCACTAATGACAGATTTTTCATCAGAGGAATTTTTACTTAAAGCCTGCACAGGTCAATTAACTCAAATGCCTACAATTAACTCAAAGAATGTTTCGGCGGGATATGTCGCATTTTTCCTGCCAAAGGGAGAGGTTATATCTATTGATGGATTACAGGAAGCAATAGATTTGCCATATACAGGAAGTAATAACTTTGAGGATATTAAAGTAGGACTAAAAACATGTGAGTTTAAGGATAAGATAGAAGGTAAATTTATACATCTGGTTGCAAAAGATGACGAAGAATTATATCAGAGAGTATATGATATCGAAAAAACAATTAAGATTAAGGTGAAAACAGAAGATGGAATAGAAGGTCCTATCTGGAAAACAGTGTAGATTAATAATATACTAAGATATATAATTAATTTAATTGAATAGAAATAGTTGGTGAAATATGAATAAAGAAGTATATATCAGAGTAGACGCAAATGATGTGATTGCGACAGGACATGTTATGAGGTGTTTGTCTATAGCGGAACAATTAAGAAAAAACAATGTAAATGTTACTTTTGTAACTGCTGATAATAATTCCAGTGATATAATAAGAGATAGAAACTTTTTGGTGGATATTTTGAATTCAACATGGAATGATTTTGATAAAGAAATAGATATTATGAAAGAATATCTTATAAAGAATCAGGTAAAGTTATTAATTGTAGATTCGTATTATATAACAGCGAATTACCTGAACGTACTATCTGAATATACAAAGATTATATATATTGATGATTTGAAAAAGTTTGAATATAATGTGTCAACTGTAATTTGCGACAATCCATTTACATGTGCAAGTGATTATATTAAAATGTATAAAAATATTAAATGTCCGGAATTATTGATAGGCGGTCGATATGCTCCATTAAGAGATGAATTTAGTTATCATCCATATGTAGTCAGAGATGAAGTTAAAAAAATTTTGATTACAACAGGTGGGACAGATGCATTTAATATAACTGGAAAACTAATATTTGAACTAAAAAAAGATAGTAAATACAAAAATATAGAGATACATGTAATAGTTGGAAGATTCAATCAACATAAAAAAGAACTTGTTGAATTACAAGAAAAAAATCCCAATATTTTTTTGCATGAGAATGTGAATAATATTTCATATTGGATGCGTACATGTGACATTGCTGTTTCAGCAGGTGGTACAACTTTATATGAATTATGTTCATGTGGGATACCTACAGTTTGCTTATCTATTGCAGATAATCAGGATGAGACTTATATGTGGGAAAGGAAAGAATATATGCTTTATGCAGGAAATGCATGTGAGAATATCGAAAATTGTATTGAAAATTGTGTTAGCAATATTGAAAAATATTGTACAGATTTTGAATTAAGGAAAAAATCATCAAAGAGAATGCAAGGTTTAATTGATGGTTTAGGAGCTGGACGAATAGCTGAATATATCGGACGAATGTATACAGAATAAAGGACTGCTATATTAATATATAATGATACAATAAAACATATGAGGTCAACATAGATGAATATAAATATAAGCGTTGCAAAGGATAGTGAATTTAAGGAATATTATGCTATACGATGCGAAAAATCCAATATTTATTGGAGTGGGTATCATAATCCACCAGATTATGATATAATGAAAAAGTGCTATAGCCAAAGAACGGAAAAAGATAGATTTTCCGAAATAGGAGATAAAAGAGTATACTTTATTAGAGAAAATATTAATAATCAGGTGGTAGGTTTTATTCAATTATCAATTATGGCAGATGGAATTGAAATGGGATATGGAATTAAAGAAAAATTTCAAGGAAATCATTATGCAACAGAAGCAATTAAGTTAGCTATTGAAGAGGCACAAAATATATCAGATAATATATATGTTAAAATTAGAGAAAATAATGTAGCATCTCAAAAGGCCGTATTAAATAATAATTTTATTCCAAGTGACAAAGTTGGAATTTCACAAAGAATTATTGGTGATGAAATAAGGCATCGAGTATGGTATTATATGAAAAAAAGATATAAAGAGATATCAAAATGAATTATTTAATAAAATAATAAAAACTTAAGGAGAAAAAATTATGAAGAATAGAATACGATTTTTAGTTTTATGGGTTGGAACAAAATGTACATTAAAATGCAGAGATTGTTGTAATTTGATACCATATTTGACACAAAAATCCTATGAAGTTAATGATATAGTTGCAAATATAGAATATATTACAGAAAATATGGATATAGAAGTATTACAAATTCAAGGGGGAGAACCGTTTACACATAAGGATATTTCAAAAGTTATAGAAATATGTGCAATGAACAGTAAAATACATAAAATAGAGATAGCAAGCAATGGAACTGTTATGCCAAGTGAAGAAGCAATCAATATTATAAGAAAATATTCTAATAAAGTTGAAATAAGATTTTCTAAATATAAATGCACAGATGTTATACGTCAGAATATAGAAAATAAACTAAAAACTTTATATGATATAGATGTGAGAGAATATGAATTTATATATAACACAGGAGAATGGTATAAACTGGGGGAAGTAGATAATAAAAAGGAAAAACAATATGATATAATAAATATGACATATAGACAATGTCCAGATAAAAGTTGCTGGACATTGTCTGAAAATTATTTTGCAGGTTGTGGAAGAATGATTGCTTATTTGGAACTTAAAAACGAGAATACGACTGGAAGTAATATAATTGATTTGAAAAAAATAAAAAATGAAGGAAAAAAATTTATTGATGAATTTCAAAGATTTGAAGAATGGTATAACACTAAAGCCTCTGAACTATGTGGATATTGCAAAATATCAGATGACTTAATCCCGGCAGCTATTCAAATGTCATTGGAAGAAATAAAAAATGAAAAGAATAAAAGGAGTTAAGCATGAAAAAACAGTATTTTGAAATTCATAAATATGCATTTAATATTTTTAATCAGAATATCAAAGAATTATTGGAAAAATACAAAGATGAAAATAGAAAATGTATTATGTTTGGAACGAGCATTATAGCAGAGATGATAGTTGATAAATTAAAGGATACTGTATTAGATATCTCGTTCATAATTGATAATGCAAAAATGCGACAAGGTATGACTGTATATGGCAAAAAAGTGTATGCGCCTGAGAAATTAAATGAAGAATTTAATGATGATTATTTGATATTAATTGCATCTGGCTTTCAGAATGAAATGATTACACAATTGGAGAACTATGGCTACGAATATGGAAAACATATAATAAAAGTTATTGATTTGCCAGAATTAATGAGCGATTATTCGTATGTTGATAGAAGTGGTTTGCATAAACTTAGCAGAGATGAAGTGAAAGATGTCCAATTGGGTATATTACAGAAGCTAAAAGAGTGCTCTATAAAATATAATATCAAATATTATTTACATGCGGGAACGGCATTGGGAGCTATCAGGCATAAAGGATATATACCTTGGGATGATGATGTTGATGTATTTATCCCAATAGATGATTATTTGAAGTTAATTAAAATTCTGGAAGAAGATGAACAATATAAGATAATATCTCAATTTAATACAGATTGTTATTTTGGCTGGGGATTTGGTTATATGGTTGATTGTAATACGATATGTGATGTGAATAAATTCCCAATTCAGGTTACAACAGGTCAAAGTATTGATTTGTTTCCTTTATATGGAATACCTGATGATGAAGAAGAAAAAAGTTATTATATTAAAAGAGTTAAAGAACTTGAAAATAATTGCCTTATAGCAGTAGAGGATAATGAAAGAATAAAAGCAATTAATGAATTAAATGAGTTCCTTTTGAAATATAAGTATGATGAAAGTAAATTAATTGGAAATGTATTGATGCCATTTTTTGTTAAGGATATTTTTAAAAAGGAAATGTTTGGAGATGGTGTTGAAAAACAGTTTGAGAATCTGCAACTTATGGTTCCGACGGAATATGATGCATACTTAAAGCAGATGTATGGAGATTATATGCAATTACCACCAGAGGAAAAACGTGTAGGTGAACATTTCTATCATACTTATTATAATAAAGATATTTGATGTAAACATTATAATGTAACATAATAAAATAGTTTCATAATATATAAGATAATAAATGTATTATGAAACTATTTTTATAACGTTGTTTAAAAATTAAAAAATATAAATCATTAACTAAGATGCTTCTTTATAGAACTTGAGCATATGCCGGGTGTACGCTTTAGTCTGACAACTTCTTTGTTATGTTCATGGCACCATTGCTCAACTTCAGTAAAACGACCTCCGATATGATCTTCACCAAGAGCTAATATGTCAAAATTAATTGTTTCAAGTGTTTCAGGACTAACTGTCTGGTATACAATCGCTTCATCAACGATGCGTAATGCCTGAATTATTTCAACACGTTGCTCGGTTGAATATAGAATCTGTGCCTCAGGTTTATATTTTAGAATGTAATCACCATCTTGAATGGCTACAATAAGATAGTCTGCATATTGCTTGCATTGCTTGAATAAATTTAGGTGTCCTATATGGAAGTAATCATATACACCGAATGTAAGTATTTTTTTCATAGTAGACCTCGTTTCTGAGCAGTATATTTGTTTTTAATGTGATAGTTGTAAATTTGAAAATATCAATTTTTAATTCACAATAGGGAATATTTTTATGCTCTAATATAAATTTTTGTATCAGATACTATAGTATTTATCGGCTTGTATGTTGCTAAAATAAAGAAGCAAAAAGAATTTCTGGTATAATTATAATATATGAAATATATACACTAATATAGATATTTTGAAAGTATCTTATTGATATAATTTATAAAATGTGATATACTGTAAACAGTTCTAGATAGTATATGGTATATGGAGATAGTGTGAAAAATAATGTTGATACATTTATTTTGGCACAACTATTTGTTTCGGAGCGAAAGCAAATAGCTTTTATGGTAGATGGTAAATTGCCTATGTGAATTTTCAACGCTTCTTCTAGGCAAGTTGCTCAGAAATGAGGATTATTATGCATAATAAAGATATGTCTATAATAAATAAAATATTTACAATTCCATATATAGATAAAATGATTGAAGATAATTCAACACCACAATCTTTTTATAAATGTATCCGTAGATGTAGTAAAATGGCAAATGTAACATATGGAACAGCGATAAAAGAGATATATAGATATATGAATATCAGATATAGAAACGAGTATTTTTTTAAAAATACAATTTTAAATGGACTATTAATAAATAAGCATGATTTATGCGATACAGCAGCACTTTCGGAATTGCCGATAGGCGAATCAAAAGCCGATTTTGTTATGATTAATGGTCGGGGAATTGTATATGAAATAAAAACTGACTTAGATAGTCTTGTACGGCTTAATCATCAGATTCGGGATTACTATAAGGTATTCAGCTATGTATATGTTGTTGTGGGAAGCAAATATATAGATATAATTAAAGATAATTTAGAATTGCAGAGTGTTGGAATATATGAACTGACGAAAAGTGGAAGATTGGTACAGAGGAAAAAAGCTTATTGCAATCGTGAATACTTAACATATGAAACGATGTTTCAATTGCTAAGGAAGTCAGAATTTGAAAGTATCTTATTAAAGCATTATAAGAAATTGCCAGAGGTCAACAATTTTTTATATTATAGAGAGTGCCAGAAATGGATTGGAATGGTAAATATTATTACATTGCAGAAAGAGGTGATGGAGTGTTTGAAAAAAAGGACATTATTAAAGGAGGGTGGTGAGTTAGAGGAGAAAGTTCCGTATGAACTACGCTTTTATGCGTATTTTTCGAAAAAGTATAAATTGAACTATGAAGCAATTGATGAATTTTTACATAAGGAAATGGAGGAGTAAATATGTATTTTCCGTATTTAAGAGGCAGACAGAATGAATTATTGTGTATTAAAGAATTATTAGAAAATGGTAAATTAAGTGATAAGATTATTCCGGTTATAGAACCGGTTCATTTTAATTCAACGTTCTTTATGACTTTAGCTAAGTTTGTGGAAATGAAGAGAAAAATAATTATTATAAGAAACCCGCAAGTAGGAAGTTATAAAAAAGATTACCATAATATGATAAGAAAGATATCTAAAGAAGAAGATGAGAAGAAAAAGAATAATTTACAGAAAAAACTTGACTTATACTTAAGTTTAGAATTACTGACAGATGAGAATATTATAGATGGTTATATTAGTAATGGCGAAATAGTAGATAAGATACTAAATGGAGAGAAGAAATCGGAAGATATAGTAGTTATTAATAAAAAAACTGGCGATTATGTGTATTACGAGGAAAACGGAGAAAGATTAAAAGCTAAGATAACATTTATACCTAATGACGAAGATTTTAAAGATGAGGTATATGGTAATGTGGTAATGATAAAGGATTGTTATAATAAAGCAAAGAAAAATGTGGATTATCTGAATCAGCCTGATGAGTTTTTTAGCCGAAATCATATTGTATATGCTAAAAGAGGATATTTTGGTTTCTCTGATTATTCTATAGTAGGTGAAGAATATGATGAATCAGGGTTTGCCCCTTCTGCTATAGCCATTCATATTATGTATTATGGTAAGAATAATGAATTAAGAATTCATCATTTTGTATCAGACAGTAATGATACAAAATCTGACCTTGCAAGAAAATTTGAAGAAGCAATGAGTAAACTGGTTAGTTGGGAAATGTATGATGAGATACCTAAGACAGATGGACTTAACAGACTTGTAGAATGTTATTATATGGGACAGTATCCGGGATTAGGAATGATTAAGAGATTTTCGTTAATGCATCATATACAGATGATGAGTGAATATTTAGGAGATGAGTAAATGATATGTTGTGTAGAATGTTTTCGTGATTCAGAGATAAGAGCTGCGATAAAAATGATAGGACATAAAGGAAAATGCCCGATTTGCAATAGACAGGATGTCTGGATATATGATTCAGAGAAAGATTTATTTTCGTCAAATGTTGAGGAATTATTAGACTCAATATTAGAGATATATATTCCAGAATCAGAATTACCGGAATTATATCCTGAAGATGAGAAGATGAATATAGAGGAAAGGTTACTTAAAGACTGGGAGATTTTTTCAGGTAATACATATGAAGTGAAGAATATCGTCACTGAGATTATTGATGAATCATTTGATTTGGATTCCAGACTTATAAGTGAGAAAATAGGTGTGCCTCAATTATATGATGAAGAATATCTGCGGGATAATTCAATTCTAGGTGTGGGGAACTGGGATACATTTAAGAAATATATACGAAATGAAAACAGATTCCATGGTGAATATATAAATTATGAGATATTAGAGAATATACTGAAAGAAACAGAGATAATAATTCCTAAAGATGAATATTTCTACAGAGCCCGTTTGACTGATGAAAGACATAAAAATGGTTTCGAAAAAGGCGAGATGGGAGAACCACCTTGTGATGTGGCATCAGCAGGAAGAATTAATTCAAAAGGGCAAAGCTGCTTATATTTGTCTAATAATATGGATACTACTGTAAAGGAAATAAGAGGACAAGCATTTGATGGTGTAACAATTGCAACCTTTAATACAAAATGTGAACTTCACGTATTAGATTTGAGTTCGATTGCACATTTTACACCGTTTTATAAAGATAATAATAAAATCAATTATTTGATAAATGAAAGGCATCTGCGTAGAATTAAGAATGATTTGGCTAAACCGGTGAGCAGGTTAGATAGTGATTTAGATTATCTACCTACACAATATATAAGTGATTTTGCAAAATACCTGGGATATGATGGTGTGAAATACTACAGTACATTTGATAAGGAATCATATAATTTAGCACTATTTAACCCAAATGCCTGCGAATGTGTAGAGTGTGAGAATTATATAATTAACAATCTGGACTACCATCTTATTAGAAACTAACTACCCCACATTCTCCATTCCCTCTATATATGCTCCATGAGACATATTTACAAGCTTGATATTCTTAACGTCTTTAATTCGGTTTTCAATCCATTTTCTATAGATATTTAAGATGTTAGTAGTTGGTACAGACTCGCCCTTAACACTTTTAACATAGATACAGTGGTTAGAGGTGTCAACATTTTTAGTATCATATGAATGTGACTTATTATCGGTATATGCTAAGTCTAAACCGATTGTTGTAAGAGACTTACAATTGAATCTGAGTATTAAATCAATTGCACTGGTTGAAACTGAGCCGCCTGTTTCTATAAGAGACAGGTGGTTTTTGTTAGCATAACTTTCAGCGGGTTTATAACCGTATTGAAATAAAATGTATTTATCACCATTAAATGCTGCAACTGCATTACTGCACGCTGTAGAAAGATAGATAAGAGAACTTCCAGTCGTATTGATATCTTTTACATGAGAAATCATATTATCCTGTGCATCAGTCATTATTACGTAGTCAGGGATAATATTTTTATTCAATAATGTACGGTAAATTGTGCTTGCGCAGATAATAATTGTGTTGCTAGAAGCCATATTCTTCGCAAGATAATCAAAATAATAATTAAGTGATGGACCTGCGGCAACATATATAATGTCTTTAGATTTAAAATTATCCTTAAGGGTGTCAGCAGGTCTGCTATTTAACTTCATATTATAGTAGAAATTCCAGTTAAGATATTTCTCCTGTGAATACATTGAACTAAAATTAATAAAATAATTATTAAGAGATTGCTTTAATACACCATCTTCTAATGTGGCTAATGATGGATAGTGAATTAATAATGAAGAATTTTCTGAATTATTAAGTAAATTTTTGAAAGAATCAGCAAAATTATCTAATGGGCAGTATTCCAGAGAAAATCTGTCATTAGACAAAATGTCTGCCAAATCTATATACATAAATGCCATGGTAAGAACTTCGATATTAGTCTCGATGGCATTGATTCTGAAACGTCGGTCCGATTCTAAGAGAGCCTTAATATGATATCCGAAACCAAAACCGAAAACATTGTAGTTATATGTGTCTGGTTTGGCATAATATCTAGCAAGCATACGTCCCTCACTAAATGGATTTACATTAGAATGATAATAGACCGATTTATCATTTGTGGTTACCTTAAGTGTCGGAACACCAATGTTTGTCTGCTCTACATTGTAAATGTATTGAGTCTGCGTTGAAAAAGAGGAAATGTATTTAGCAGAATTCTTCTGTATAAGTGTAATTAATGAAGTGTATTTACCTGAATTATCAGCATTTTTAAGGGCTTCAAGGTTATTATTAAGGTATTCTGGCTTAGGATTGGAGCCATCTGTGGAAATTCTTGTTTCTAAGATACTTTTAACTGAAGTAAGTAAAGAGATTTCTAACATATCTGCAAGGAGAACATAGTCAGCTTCAGATTGTGCATTCAGAATTGTTCCGAGATTATCAGTTACTAATGAAATTTCTTCGTCCGTAAACAT
>NZ_JAOQJN010000005.1:229152-295033 GCF_025567085.1 Bovifimicola ammoniilytica
GGAGCGACTTGTCGCAAAATGTCTGTTATATTTGTGATAAGTTAAATATATAATATGTATCTGATGAATATCTGCTATATATATCCATTAAACATCATACCTGTATAAATCGATGTCATATATGGATTAGCAAATGAATGAATCGGATTAGGATACGAAATCATAACCTTGTCAACGTATTTCATTGGATTAATCGATATGTCATCAGCTCTTGAGACAATTGCCTGCCTGAAGGAATTAAGCGAAGCTAAGGATTTATCTAAATCATCTTCATTGGCTGTCTGGATAAATAATGCCTCATCAAATGTCATTTTACCATTTTCGTTAATGGTAATACCGATATTTTCAAGATTAGAAGCGTATTGTCTGGTAGTTTTATGTATCTCTTTATTAAGTATTGCTGCATCGTCGCTGCCCTCGTTAGAATTATTAGATAAATCTAACAGATTATTATAGCTTGAAATCATATCATTAATTGAAGAAATAACTGAATCTAAATCGTCATTCAGGGAGATAGATGTAGCCTGTCCCTTCTTAGAGATGCCATTTAAAGTTATTTCTAAAGATTTGCCAATTGTAAATGTGTTAGACGATGTCGTTTTCTCCATTCCATTCAATAAGAAGTTAGCGTTAGTCGGATATGATGACACATTATTAAGTCCAAGCTTAGACACGACCTTGTCATATGGAGAATTTTCACCGGGAGCAATACTGAATATCTCAGGGGTAAAACCAAGTCCTGTAGCATTAGATGTAATCTCAAGGGCGGAATTATTACCGCTGTATAACATCTTAGATGTCAGACCAATATTTGAGCGGTTGATAAGCCTTGATAATTTCTCTAAAACTGTTTTGTTAGTGTCATCCTTGGTGGCATTAAAACGAAATTCATATGCACTGTCACCGACATTTACCTCGAATGAATGAGCACCCTTAGGAATGTCTAAATCATCATTATTTAGATAATCAGAAGTATTAATCTGTGGTGTTGCCAGATTTAGGACTTCTATATTATAGTGGCTTGCAAATGCGGTGTTGACCGATTTGGTATCAGAGATATTATCTGAATCTGGATCAGGATTAGTAATATCTGCATTTGAAGAAACTGTTAAATCTATATTAGTATCATTTATGTTTATATCATTGGTATTAGTATTATTTATATTTATATCATTAGCATTAGTATCATTTGTGTTTATATCATTAGAAGTATCTAATGTTTTAACCTGGACTACATCTTCGTTATCTGATACATATTTCTGGCTTTTTTCAGATTCTAAGCTCTTTTCAAACAGATTATTGGCATCTGTCGATAATGTTCTTGCATTTTCTTTTAGGTCAATGGCGAATTTCTGAATATTTTCAGAAACACTTACCTTATATAAAGGGGATTTTTTGCTGATTTTCACAATATTATTATAGACGCTACGAAGCTCACTCTTCTTATGAGTGTCGCTCTTAGTGGCGGGTCTGCTTGCATATGTAGTTAAGTAATAATCATATACACTTCCTATCATAAAAAATCACCTCCGAGTCAATTAAAGCCTATTATTTACCTTATTATAACTTTTTTAAAAATGTAAATCAACAGTAAAAAAACTAAAAAATTAAATTTATTGTTGACGTAGCCTTTTTACTATGATATATTAGTGTAGCGATGGAAGAAGTCTTTTTTTTTTGCTTTATTTTCAGATTCACTTGTAAAATAGAATAAAAATTAAAGCACGAAGCGTAGAAATTAAAGTGGAGGTGGCAGTTGTGCGCGTAAAGATAACATTGGCATGTACAGAGTGTAAACAGCGTAATTACAATATGACTAAAGACAAGAAGACACACCCTGACAGAATGGAAACAAAGAAGTATTGTAAGTTTTGTAAAGCTCACACATTACACAAAGAAACAAAATAGTCAAATTGATTAGGAAAGAGGTAACTATGGGAGAAGCTAAAACATCGGAAAAAGCTCCAAAGAAGAGTTGGTTCAAAGGTCTTTCAGCTGAATTCAAGAAAATAATCTGGCCTGACAAAATATCTGTTGCTAAGCAGACTACAGCAGTAGTTGTAGTGTCTTTGATACTAGGTATATTAATCAAGATAATTGATATGTTAATTCAAATCGGTCTCGATTTTATTGTCTAGAAAGAAAAGGTGATTAGATGTCAGAAGCAAATTGGTATGTAGTTCATACCTATTCAGGTTACGAGAATAAGGTAAAGGCTAACATTGAAAAAACAATTGAAAACAGAAAACTTCAAGATCAGATTTTAGAAGTTACAGTTCCTATGCAGGACGTTGTCGAAGTGAAAAACGGTGCTAAGAAACAGGTTTCTAAGAAAATGTTTCCTGGATATGTTCTTATTAATATGATAATGAACGATGACACATGGTATGTTGTTAGAAATACCAGAGGTGTTACAGGATTTGTAGGACCAGGATCTAAGCCGGTTCCTTTGACAGAAGCTGAGATGAAACCACTCGGAATCAAGGTCGATGAAGTAGTTGTTGATTTTGATTTAGGTGATACGGTTACAGTCACAAGCGGTGTTTGGGAAAATACAGTTGGTGTAATCAAACGTATTGACCATCACAAACAGATCGTTACAATCAATGTTGACATGTTTGGTCGTGAAACACCAGTAGAAATAAGTTTCACAGATGTAAAGAAGATGGATTAAATTCGCATTTATCTGCGAGTAATCAAGTGGGAGGATATTTTCTTCCGATAATACCACAATTTTAGGAGGTGCCATAATGGCTAAGAAAGTAGAAGGATACATTAAATTACAGATCGCAGCTGGCAAAGCAACACCAGCACCACCAGTTGGTCCAGCACTTGGACAGCATGGTGTAAACATCGTACAGTTTACAAAAGAATTTAACGCTAGAACAGCAGATCAGGAAGGAATGATTATTCCTGTAGTTATTACTGTTTATGCAGACAGAAGCTTTAGCTTCATTACAAAAACCCCACCTGCAGCAGTATTATTAAAGAAAGCTTGCAAGATTCAGTCAGGTTCAGGTGTTCCTAACAAGAATAAAGTTGCAAAGATTTCAAAAGCTGAGGTTCAGAAAATCGCTGAATTAAAGATGCCAGACTTAAATGCAGCATCAGTAGAAGCTGCAATTAGCATGATAGCTGGAACAGCTAGAAGCATGGGTATCGTTGTAGAAGATTAAGAAAATTAGAATGAAGAAGTGGGAGGAGTCTTCCGCTATTACCACTAGGAGGTTTTAGAATGAAACGAGGAAAAAAATACTTAGAAGCTGCGAAAGCAATTGATCGCGCTACTTTATATGACTCAGCAGAAGCTGTAGCTTTAGTAAAGAAATCAGCAACTGCTAAATTTGATGAGACAATCGAAGCTCATATCAGAACAGGTTGTGACGGACGTCATGCAGATCAGCAGATCAGAGGAGCTGTTGTATTACCACATGGTACAGGTAAGAAAGTAAGAGTACTTGTATTTGCTAAAGGTGCTAAGGCTGATGAAGCTACAGCAGCAGGTGCAGAATATGTTGGTGCTGAAGAACTTATTCCAAAGATTCAGAATGATAACTGGTTTGATTTCGACGTTGTAGTTGCTACACCAGATATGATGGGTGTTGTTGGTCGTTTAGGTCGTGTACTTGGACCAAAAGGTTTAATGCCTAACCCAAAAGCTGGTACAGTTACAATGGACGTTACAAAAGCTGTTCAGGATATTAAAGCTGGTAAGATTGAATACAGACTTGACAAAACAAATATTATCCATGTGCCAATTGGAAAAGCTTCATTTACAGAAGAACAGTTAGCGGACAACTTCCAGACGCTTATTGATGCAATCAATAAAGCAAAACCTAGCACATTAAAAGGTCAGTATTTAAAGAGTATTACTCTTACATCTACAATGGGACCTGGTGTTAAGTTAAACGTAGCTAAGATTTCAGGCTAATTAATAAAATATACACTTTATCATTTAGCAGAAATAAAGTTAAAAATTGATTGACAATATATTTTATGTGTGTTAACATACACATTGTGTTTAAAGACCGAAGACAGCAGGTGTATCGCAAGGTACTCAAAGTATTTGCCCGCCGAGGATTTTAAAATAACTCATTGAGTATTTATACCTCTTTGTCTGAGCGCGCTTTGACAAAGAGGTTTTTATTGTTAAGAAAACAATTTGTTGGGACTTACTTATATGGTAAATGCAACGAAATGATTTCTTGCATGATTTATATGTGATATATATGTGATATATATGGACTCTATGTTATAATCTTTTGTCTTTTTAAACACTACTAATATAAGGAGGCAAAATTCATGGCTAAAGTAGAAATAAAGAAACCTATTGTTGATGAGATTTCTGAATTGCTTAAAGATGCAAAATCAGCCGTATTAGTTGATTATCGTGGACTTACTGTTGAACAGGACACAGCTCTTCGTAAACAGTTAAGAGAAGCAGGTGTTGTATACAAAGTATACAAGAACACAATGATTAACTTTGCTGTTAAAGGAACTGAGTTTGAAGAATTAAGCAAACATTTAGAAGGACCAACAGCAATAGCAGTATCTAATGAAGATGCTACAGCTCCAGCAAGAGTTTTATACAACTTTGCTAAAGATGCTGAAGCACTTGAACTTAAAGCAGGAGTAGTTGAAGGAACATATTATGATGCTGATGGAATCAAGCTTATCGCAACAATCCCATCAAGAGAAGAACTTCTTTCAAAATTCCTTGGAAGCATTCAGTCACCTATTACAAACTTTGCTCGTGTTATTAAGCAGATTGCTGAAAAAGAAGAAACAGTTGCATAATAGCGTCGCAGTTTGTATCTGATTTGAATTTGAATTAAAACGAGAAAGACCTTTATTGGTCTGCACAATTAAAAACATTTTAAATATGGAGGAATAAAAGATGACAACTCAGGAAATTATTGAAGTAATCAAAGGTATGACAGTTTTAGAATTAAACGATTTAGTTAAAGCTTGTGAAGAAGAATTTGGTGTTTCTGCAGCAGCAGGTGTTGTAGTAGCAGCAGCAGGTGCAGCAGGTGCAGCAGCAGATGAGAAATCTGAATTTGACGTAGAATTAACATCATATGGCGAGAAGAAGATGGACGTTATCAAACTTGCTAAGACAGCTTTAGGTTTAGGATTAAAAGAAGCTAAAGATGTTGTTGAATCAGCTCCAAAGGTTATCAAAGAAGCTGCTTCTAAAGAAGAAGCTGAAGATCTTAAAGCTAAATTCGAAGAAGTTGGTGCTACAATTACATTAAAATAATTTAGCGTGAATTTTGAATTTATAAGAGAGGCTATCACATATGTGGTAGCCTTTTTTGATTACTAGGAAAATTCTAACAAAAAATTCTTGACACAGAAAATCTACTGTGTTAAAATGGAAAATGCACTTTTATGTGTAGTAGGCTTTTTGTGCCTAAATAACGATACCTGTGAGAATAGGGACTCCAAACCTGTTCTTAATATATTATTATGATGCAAGGGGTGAATGTCGATGGAGCAATACAGAATACGTCCGGTTAAATCAGGAAAAAGTGTTAGAATGAGTTACTCAAGACAGAAAGAGGTTCTTGAGATGCCTAACCTTATTGAAATCCAAAAGGATTCATATAAATGGTTTTTAACTGATGGACTAAAAGAAGTGTTTAACGACATCTCACCAATTGAAGACTTTACAGAGCATTTAAGCTTAGAATTCGTAGATTTTCAGTTGTGTGAAGATGAAGCAAAGTATTCGATTGAGGAATGCAAGGAAAGAGATGCAACATATGCTGCACCACTTAAAGTTAAAGTAAGACTCAATAAGAAAGAAACTGGAGAAATCAGTGAACATGAAATATTCATGGGTGATTTACCATTGATGACTGCTACTGGAACATTTGTAATTAACGGTGCTGAACGTGTTATCGTAAGCCAGTTAGTTCGTTCTCCTGGCATCTATTATGGAATTGCACATGATAAATTAGGTAAAGAATTATATTCATGTACTGTAATTCCAAACAGAGGTGCATGGTTAGAGTATGAAACAGACTCTAATGATGTATTTTATGTGCGTGTTGACAGAACCAGAAAAGTTCCTGTTACAGTATTAATCAGAGCATTAGGTTATGGTACAAACGCAGAAATTATCGACTTATTTGGTGAAGAACCAAAGATTTTAGCAAGCTTTACAAAAGACACTTCAGATAATTATCAGGATGGTCTTTTGGAATTATATAAAAAAATCCGTCCAGGCGAGCCGCTAGCTGTGGAGAGCGCGGAAAGCCTTATTTCTAGTATGTTCTTTGATGCTAGAAGATATGATTTAGCAAAAGTGGGACGTTATAAATTTAATAAGAAATTAGCCCTTAAGAATAGAATAAAAGGACATATCCTTAGTGAAGAAGTTATAGATGTAAACACAGGTGAAGTCCTTGCTGAAGCTGGAACAACTGTTACGGAAGAATTAGCAGTTAAGATTCAGAACGCTGCTGTACCATATGTAATGATACAGGGTGAAGAGAGAAACGTTAAAGTTATCTCTAATATGATGGTAGATATTAATGCATACGTAGATTTTGATTGTACAGAACTTGGTGTTACAGAAGATGTATTCTATCCTGTTTTAGCACAGATTCTCTCAGAAAATGAAACTGAAGAAGACTTAAAGGATGCAATTAAGAGAAACATTAATGAATTAATTCCTAAACATATAACAAAAGAAGATATTATTGCTTCTATTAACTATAATATGCATTTGGAAGCAGATATTGGTACATCAGATGATATCGATCATCTGGGTAACAGACGTATTCGTGCAGTAGGTGAATTATTACAGAACCAGTATAGAATCGGTTTATCAAGAATGGAGAGAGTTGTTCGTGAAAGAATGACAACTCAGGATATGGCTGATATTTCACCACAGGCACTTATTAATATTAAACCTGTAACAGCTGCTGTTAAAGAATTCTTCGGAAGTTCACAGTTGTCACAGTTCATGGATCAGAACAACCCTCTTGGTGAGTTAACTCATAAGAGACGTTTATCAGCACTTGGTCCAGGTGGTCTTTCAAGAGATAGAGCCGGATTCGAGGTTCGAGATGTTCACTACTCGCATTATGGTAGAATGTGTCCTATTGAGACACCTGAAGGTCCTAACATCGGTCTTATTAACTCATTAGCAACATATGCAAGAATTAATGAGTACGGATTTATTGAAGCACCATATAGAAAGCTTGATAAGACAGATCCACTTAACCCTGTTGTAACAGATGAGGTTGTATATCTTACAGCAGATGAAGAAGATAATTATGTAGTAGCTCAGGCTAATGAGCCATTAGATGCAGACGGACATTTTGTTAATACAAATATTTCCGGACGATACAGAGAAGAAACATCTGAATTCCAGAAGAAAGTGGTAGACTTAATGGACGTTTCTCCTAAGATGGTATTCTCAGTTGCAACATCAATGATTCCTTTCCTTGAAAATGATGATGCTAACAGAGCATTAATGGGATCTAACATGCAGCGTCAGGCAGTTCCACTTTTAACGACTGAAGCACCAGTTGTAGGAACAGGTATTGAACATAAGGCTGCTGTTGACTCAGGTGTATGTGTACTTGCTAAACGTGCGGGTACTATAGAGCGTTCTACATCTAAAGATATAACAATAAGATATGATGACGATAAGTCATTAGAAACATATAAATTAATTAAATTCTCAAGAAGTAACCAGAGTAACTGCTATAACCAGAAACCTATCGTATTCAAGGGTGAACACGTTGAAGCAGGTCAGGTAATTGCAGATGGTGCTTCTACAGCTAATGGAGAAATCGCATTAGGTAAGAATCCTCTTATTGGTTTCATGACATGGGAGGGTTACAACTACGAAGATGCCGTTCTTCTTAGTGAAAAACTTGTTCAGAATGATGTATACACATCAGTTCATATTGAAGAATATGAAGCAGAATCAAGAGATACTAAATTAGGACCAGAAGAAATCACAAGAGATGTTCCAGGTGTTGGTGATGATGCACTTAAGAACCTTGATGAAAGAGGTATCATAAGAATAGGTGCTGAAGTTAGAGCCGGAGATATTCTTGTTGGTAAGGTTACTCCTAAGGGAGAGACAGAACTTACAGCTGAAGAAAGATTACTTAGAGCAATCTTTGGTGAGAAAGCAAGAGAAGTAAGAGATACATCTCTTAAGGTTCCACATGGTGAATATGGTATCGTTGTAGATGCTAAGGTATTTACAAGAGAAAATGGTGATGAGTTAGCTCCAGGTGTTAATCAGACAGTTCGTATCTACATTGCACAGAAGAGAAAAATTTCTGTTGGTGATAAGATGGCCGGACGTCATGGTAACAAGGGTGTCGTTTCGAGAATATTACCAGTAGAAGATATGCCATTCTTACCAAACGGCCGACCACTTGATATCGTGCTTAACCCATTAGGTGTACCATCACGTATGAATATCGGACAGGTGTTAGAGATTCATTTAAGTCTTGCAGCAAAGGCATTAGGCTTTAACATTTCAACACCAGTATTCGATGGCGCCAAAGAAAATGATATTATGGATACTCTTGACATGGCTAATGATTACGTTAACACAACATGGGAAGAGTTTGAAGCTAAATATAAAGACACAGTTGATCCTGAAATTATGCAGTATTTGTATGATAACAGAGCACATCGTGAAGAGTGGAAAGGCGTTCCAATTTCAAGAGATGGTAAAGTACAGTTAAGAGATGGACGTACAGGTGAATTCTTCGATGGTAAAGTTACAATCGGACATATGCATTACTTAAAACTTCACCATTTAGTAGATGATAAGATTCATGCACGTTCAACAGGTCCTTACTCACTTGTTACACAGCAGCCACTTGGTGGTAAAGCCCAATTCGGTGGACAGCGTTTCGGTGAAATGGAAGTTTGGGCACTTGAAGCATATGGTGCATCTTACACACTTCAGGAGATACTTACAGTTAAGTCCGATGACGTTGTAGGTCGTGTTAAGACATATGAAGCAATTATTAAAGGTCTTAATATTCCTGAACCTGGTATTCCAGAGTCATTCAAGGTATTATTAAAAGAACTTCAGTCATTAGCACTTGATGTTAAGGTTCTCAGAGAAGATAATACAGAAGTTGAGATGAAAGAAAATGTTGACGAAGCAAGTATTTCATACAATTCAGTTATGTCTGATGATAACAGAAATTACAATCAGGGAAATGAAGATTTCGCTAAAATGGGTTATCAGGAACAGAGAATCGGTGATGACGGAATTGAAGATGTCGAAGCAGAAGAAAATGAAGATATTATGATTGAAGAATCAGATGATGATTCTTATGATGCAGAATAGAAGGGAGTGTCTTAGATGCCTGAAACAAATAAAGATACGTATCAGCAAATGACATTTGACAAAATCAGAATTGGTCTTGCATCTCCTGAGAAAATCAGAGAATGGTCAAGAGGAGAAGTTAAGAAACCTGAGACAATTAACTACAGAACATTAAAACCTGAAAGAGATGGTTTGTTCTGTGAGAAAATATTCGGACCAAGCAAAGACTGGGAATGTCATTGTGGTAAATATAAGAAAATCAGATATAAAGGTGTTATTTGTGACAGATGTGGTGTTGAGGTAACAAAGGCAAGTGTTCGTAGAGAACGTATGGGTTCTATCGAATTAGCTGCACCTGTATCACATATATGGTATTTTAAAGGTATTCCTAGCAGAATGGGACTTATCCTTGATTTATCACCAAGAGTACTTGAGAAAGTTTTATATTTTGCATCATATATTGTACTTGATGCAGGCGAAACTGAATTAATGTACAAACAGGTTCTCTCAGAGAAAGAATATAGAGAGGCATATGATAAATATGGTGATACATTCAGAGTAGGTATGGGAGCTGAAGCAATTGATGAATTGCTTTCGGCAATCGACCTTGAGAAAGAGTCAGAAGAGCTTAAGGTAGCTTTAAATGAATCTTCAGGACAGAAGAGAGCCAAGATTATTAAGAGACTTGAAGTAGTTGAAGCATTCAGGGCATCAGGTAACAAACCTGAATGGATGATTTTAAAAGTTATTCCTGTAATTCCACCAGATTTACGTCCTATGGTACAGCTTGATGGTGGTCGTTTCGCTACATCAGACTTAAATGATTTATACAGAAGAATTATTAACAGAAATAACCGTCTTGAGAGACTTCTTGAATTAGGAGCTCCAGAGATTATCGTTAGAAATGAAAAGAGAATGTTACAGGAAGCTGTTGATGCATTAATCGATAATGGTCGTCGTGGCCGTCCTGTTACAGGCCCTGGTAACAGAGCATTAAAATCTCTTTCAGATATGTTAAAAGGTAAACAGGGACGTTTCCGTCAGAACCTCCTTGGTAAGCGTGTTGACTACTCAGGACGTTCAGTTATCGTAGTAGGACCTGAACTCAAGATTTACCAGTGTGGTCTTCCTAAGGAAATGGCAATCGAATTATTCAAACCATTTGTAATCCGTCAGTTAACAGCTAATGGAACAGCACATAACGTTAAGAGTGCTAAGAAGATGGTTGAGAGACTCCAGACAGAAGTTTGGGATGTATTAGAGGACGTTATTAAAGAACATCCTGTAATGCTTAACAGAGCACCTACACTTCATAGACTTGGTATTCAGGCATTTGAACCAATTCTTGTAGAGGGTAAAGCTATTAAGCTTCATCCACTTGTTTGTACAGCGTTCAACGCCGATTTCGATGGTGACCAGATGGCTGTGCATCTTCCATTATCAGTAGAGGCACAGGCAGAATGTAGATTCTTGCTTTTATCACCAAATAACCTCTTAAAACCATCTGATGGTGGTCCTGTTGCAGTTCCATCACAGGATATGGTACTTGGTATCTATTATTTAACACAGGAGAGACCTGGTGCAAAAGGTGAGGGTAAGATATTCAAGAGTATTAATGAAGCAATACTTGCATATGAGAATGGTGCAATAACACTTCATGCTAAGATATTTATAAGAGTTACAAGAACAACTCCTGATGGAGAAGAGATAACTGGTATTATTAATACCACACTTGGTAGATGTATTTTCAACGAAATACTTCCACAGGACTTAGGATTAACAAAGAGAGAATCTAAAGAAGATTATCTTAAACTTGAAGTTGATTATCTTGTCAAGAAGAAGGAATTAAAAGGTATCCTTGAGAAAGTTATCAATATTCATGGTGCTACAAAGACAGCAGAGGTACTTGATGACATCAAAGCAATGGGTTACAAGTATTCAACAAGAGCTGCTATGACAGTTTCAATTTCAGATATGACTATTCCTAAGGAGAAAGCTCCACTTCTTAAAGAAGCAGAGGAAACAGTTGAGAAGATTACTAAGAACTTCCGTCGTGGTTTCATTACAGACGAAGAAAGATATAAAGAAGTAATCAAGACATGGCAGATAGCCGATGATAAGATTCAGAAAGCACTTATGGCAGGTCTTGATGATTATAATAACATTTATATGATGGCTGACTCAGGTGCTCGTGGTTCTGATAAACAGATTAAACAGTTAGCAGGTATGCGTGGTCTTATGGCTGATACAACAGGTAAGACAATTGAATTACCTATCACATCTAACTTCCGTGAGGGTCTTGATGTTCTGGAATACTTCATTTCAGCACATGGTGCCAGAAAAGGTCTTTCAGATACAGCTCTTCGTACAGCCGATTCAGGATACTTAACAAGACGTCTTGTTGATGTATCGCAGGATTTAATTATCAGAGAAGTCGATTGTAGCGAGGGTAAAGACATTCCTTATATGGAAATCACAGGTTTCCAGGAGGGAGCAGAAGTTACAGAGAGTCTTGAAGAAAGAATTACAGGTCGTTATGCAGCAGAGACAATTACAGATGCAGAAGGTAATGTAATTGTTAAAGCTAATCATATGATTACACCTAAGCGTGCAGCTAAGGTTGTAGCAACAGGCAGAGAATCAGTTAAGATTCGTACAATTTTAACATGTAAATGCCACATCGGTGTATGTGCTAAATGTTATGGTGCAAATATGGCTACTGGTCAGGCAGTACAGGTTGGTGAAGCTGTTGGTATTATCGCAGCACAGTCAATCGGTGAACCTGGTACACAGCTTACAATGCGTACTTTCCATACAGGTGGTGTTGCCGGTGGAGATATTACACAGGGTCTTCCTCGTGTCGAGGAATTATTTGAAGCCAGAAAACCAAAGGGACTTGCAATTATCGCAGAATTTGGTGGCAAGGTTGAAGTTAAAGACACTAAGAAGAAACGTGAAATCATTATTACAAATGAAGAAACAGGCGAACAGAAAGCATATCTTATACCTTATGGTTCAAGAATTAAAGCACGTATTCAGGATGGCATAGTTCTTGAAGCAGGTGATGAACTTACAGAAGGTAGTGTAAACCCACACGATATCTTAAGAATTAAAGGTGTTCGTGCAGTTCAGGATTATATGATTCGTGAAGTTCAGAGAGTTTACAGACTTCAGGGTGTTGAGATTAACGATAAACATATTGAAGTTATTGTTAGACAGATGCTTAAGAAGATCAGAGTTGAATCAAACGGAGACAGTGATTTCTTACCAGGCTCACAGGTTGATGTATTAGACTTCAATGAAGTTAATGAGAAACTTATTGCAGAGGGTAAGACACCAGCAGAGGGTAAACAGGTAATGCTTGGTATTACTAAAGCTTCCCTTGCTACAAACTCATTCTTATCTGCAGCTTCATTCCAGGAGACAACAAAAGTTCTTACAGAAGCAGCAATTAATGGTAAGGAAGATCCACTTATCGGTCTTAAGGAAAATGTTATCATTGGTAAACTTATTCCAGCTGGAACAGGTATGAAGAGATACAGAAATGTTAAACTTGATACAGATATGAGTGAAATTAATGTATCAGAAGATGATGACATAATATTATCAGAAGATGACGATATTGTTATTTCAGAAGATAATGATGAAATCAATGTATCAGAAGCTGATGAGATAAGTGTATCAGAAGATGCTACAGAGAATTCAGAAGAATAGAATACTGTAAGTAAGATAAATATATAAATATTATTTATAAATATAGCCCACAGAAGTCGGAGAATATCAGACATTTGTGGGCTATAAGTTTACTCAATTGATAGCATATACCTAATAAGCATTATCAAGTATTTCAAGTATATCTTCTAATGATAATGGGAAATATGTATTTCCGGCACCATCTCTAAGGGACTTTTCAGCCATTATATGGAAATTAGATTTATCATTAATGCCAAGTTCTCTAAGGTTTTTTGGAAGATTAATAGAATTAAAGAAATCCTCAGTCTTTTTAATTGCATATTCGGCAATTTCCATATCAGATAGAGATGAGTCAATATTCCAGACATTTATACCATATTCGCAAAATATTGGGAGTGAATTGGGATTTGAAAGAATTTTTCTGAACCAGTTGCTGCAATTGAGGATTAGTATGTGAAAAATAACAGGTAATACACAATTAGTAAAGAAGAAGTATGCTATAATGACAATTGTAACCAGACGTGAAAAGTTCGAAGAATTACGACAAAACTTTGCAAAATTGGTGTAACCGGAATGACAGTATCGAATGTCGAGAGGAGGAACAAAAAGGTTATTAGAGATATCTGCAGTATTTGCATCGGTGAATATTGGAGCTGTTCCTGGCTCGGTAGTTAGTGGAAAATTGTTATGTTATTTTAATATAAATTCTGTTATTCTGTTTGGCTGTATATGTACATTTATTGGTGTAATATTTATGTTTATTGCGACAAGGGCTAAACTTCAATCTTAAAACGGATATAGGTTTTACTATTTATTATCTCATTAGATACATATATTTTACCATGATATTTATCAAGTGTTTTTTTGAGCATGTATAAGCCAATGCCTCTATTTTTAGAAGATTCATCTTTGGATGAATACCCATTTTTAAATATATCAGATAAGAAATCAGGTGTAATATTAATTCCAGGGTTAGCAATTGAGAATATAAACCTATTATTTACAGAATTAATTTCTAAGAAGATTTTATCATTACATGTGGAGGCTTCAATTGCATTATCAAAAAGTATTCCTATTAATTGAGTTAAAACGTATTCAGGTACAATTGTATGGATATTATAATTTTTTATATCAAATGACAGTTGTATATTTTGGTTAGTGGCCTTTGCATATTCACTATATAGAAAACCTGACATAAGTTTTAGATTGAATGATAATAAAAATGAAGGTGCCATATCAATTGAAAGAGATTTAATATTTTTTTTTAGTTCGGCAGAGAGAGAATCATAATCATTGCAAGTAACTAAAAGGCAATTAAGGGCAGATAAATCATTATCATATTGATGCTGCCGTTCACGAACTTCAGTTATTAATTGCTCTATAACAGGAAGATATTCATTATATGCCTGTATAATATCGCTTTGTGTCTGGGCCCGGAGTTTTGTTGATATATATATTATATTAATGATAATTATAAGAGATATATAAATGGTTACTACAGGAAACAAAATTAAGGCATCAGAGAGATTTATTCTGTACAAACATATAAAGAATAAAGACATAATAAGTATATTGTACATAATAAGTCTATATAAAGTATTAGATAATATAAAATTGTAGATGTAATGGACTGGTACGAATTTATACACAATAAAAGCAATTATAAGTGTAATAATGTTACCTAGAATCATATATATATTATTATTAGGAGATTTTAAAAAATAGTTAAATGGTATTGCAATAAGTAGCTGAATTATTAAAGCAGAGCAGTATGAAAGCACAAAAAGATAAAAGCTGTGAGCAAGTGATTCACGAGTTATAATAAGTATAATAAGAAAAATATTGAACATTGAAATTAGTGTGAATAAAATATGATTATTAAGATATGTTTCTAAAATGATATTTGATAATAAAAAAATAGATGATAAAGAGAGCCTTATAAATGATAAATCATGCTTTGACTGAAGAAAGGCAAATGCAATAATACAAATAATGACAAGTTCTATAGAAAAATTTAGAATTGTCTGTATAAATATATTTAAATTCATATAAATCTCCATTCTGCTACTATATATCTATAATAGATTTTCAATAATTGATATTATTATTTTAACGGTGTTGAAAAAGAAAAAATATAATAATTAAATTAATAGCATATTTAAGTATTCTTGTAATAGAATATGGCAATCTGTGTTCTGTCTCTTAGATTAAGCTTTTCTAAAATAACACTGATATAATTACGGATTGTTCCTTCACTTAGAAAGAGAATATCAGATATTTCTTTGTTGCTCAGGCCTTCTGCAATTTTTGTGACTACTTCAGTTTCTCTTTCGGTAAGTCCGTAGTTTGAAAAGTTTGGAATAGACGTTGAGTAGATATCCGGCAATTTGCTTATTATTTCATCACCGAATACACGTTGCCCATTCATGACTGCAATAATAGAAGGAACAATACTGTCAAAATTCTGTTTTAAAAGGTAACCTTTTGCGCCAAGACGTAAAGCTCTTGCAATATATTCTTCGTCTGCGAAGGTTGTCAAAAACAGGATTTTTGCGTTTTTGTCCGATTTTAAAATTTCTTCTGCAGCATCTAATCCTGTAAATTCGCCCATTCTTATGTCCATTAGTATTACATCCGGTTTGTGAATTTTGTATAGATTTATTGCATCATGACCATTATTACCGGTAGCAATTACGTTAATATTATCGCTGGAATTAACAATAAGATTAAGCGCCTGGCAAACAAGTTTGTCATCATCTGCAATAACAAGATTGAATTCTTTTGACATATTGCCTCATTTCCGGGCGATAAGTCGCCCCGTCTAAATTAGTTTTTATTATCAATTGGAAATGTAATATATATACGATAACCATCAGTTTTAGTAATATTTATCGTTCCATTCAGTGATGAGATTCTATCATAAATGCTTATAGTTCCCATTCCCTGACTCTTTTTAGTCTGGGTGGCATTTATGTTAGTTCCGTTATCGTGAATATCAATTTTATAAAAAGCAGGGTTCTGGATAATTGATATTTTAACCAGAGTTGCATTCGAATGTTTAATTATATTAGTCAGGGCTTCCTTTATGATAAATATGATTGCATACTTTGCCTTGATTGAGAAGTCATCCTGAATATCATAACTATATTCAATTTTACAGAAATCGAAGCCGTCCGTCAATTCCTTTAATTTTAAATTCAAATCAATAGATTCATTATGAATATTATGTATGCTTGAACGGATACTGTTCATTCCATCAGTAAGTGTCTTATTAATATTCTGAAGATATTCTTTAGTTGTCTCATCCTTAGTAATAGACGTCAATGCCGCAATCTGAAGAATTGAACTTGATAGTATATGACCTACCGAGTCGTGTATCTCTCTGGCAATTCGGTTTCTTTCGTTAAGAGTTGCATTTGTGATTTCATAATCCTGTTTCTCAAGCAATTCGTGATTAATCACATTAAGTTTTGAATAATTGGTATCCAGACTCTCTCTGACTTTCTGAAAATGCTCACGCTCATCTAAGTATTTATTCGTCCTATATTTTAATATGTAGGACATAACTATTATAAATATAAGAATAACCATTTTAAATACACCTACATCAGTATGGTTATAGTTATAGTTGAATACTCCACAGTATAGCAGACACACATACATATAAGGTGTATTAAAGAAACTGTATAGAATAAGTGACGAATAGAACATAAGCTGTGGATATACAAGTGATAATACACAAAATGTGAAATATAACAATAGTCGTATCGGAAATTTATCAAAATAAATCGACATACATACTAAAATTATTGCAATACAGATTGGAATGATTGCAGTTGCACTATAAGATACTGTCAGCATAAGAATTGTTGAGCAGAAAAATAAAATTATATAATCTATTAATATTTCCAAATGCAATTACCTCCATATAGATTTGCTGCACCGACCTTTGCATCTGACGACATTAACGCGCACACGATACGTCATAAATCAAGTGTGTGTTATAGACGAACACATCGGTTTAAGTGTATGGACTTTGAATGAATACAAATAATCGAAAGAGCCGAAAAATGATATCTACAAATTAGCAATTTATACAAAAGTTACTATATTTATATATGCAAATTTACTTGTCACAGATAATATAATTCTAACTTGTATCTGCGAAGTCTGAGTTTATTAAATGCTATATTTATTATAGCATAGATATATTCATTTCGTAAATGTGACAAATGTCATTGCAAAATATTTGAATATATTTCAAAAGTCACTATAAAAAGTCTAAATAAACATTTATAATAATGAACATAGATTAAAGATTTTATTTTCGCACATCTATTTGTTTTGGAGCGAAAGCAGATAGTGATTATGGCAGATGAGAAATCATTTGAGTGAATTTCAAATTGTCTCGTGCAATAAGTCGCTCAGAATGGAGATTAGTATGAGTAAAGTTGTAGAAATTGACGGATTATTGAAAGAATATGGTGAATTAACAGCAGTTAACAGAATAAATTTAGAGATAGAAGAAGGGGAGGTATTTGGATTACTCGGGCCGAATGGCTCGGGCAAGACCACAACCATAAGCTGTATGCTCTCCCTGATTCCGTATGATAAAGGAAGTATTAAGATATTTGGTAAAAATATGGATATGAAAGCATATGACATTAAGAAAGATATCGGAATTGTGCTGCAGGACGTGGCAGTTTTCGAAGAACTTACAGTAGAAGAAAATATAATGTATTTTTGCAGCCTGTACATACCGGATAAGAAGCTTTGCAAACAATATGTAGAAGAAGCTATGGAGTTCGTAGGAATACAGGATTTTAGAAAGTTCCGACCTAAGAAATTATCGGGTGGTCTGCTTAGAAGATTAAATATTGCCTGTGGAATCGCACATAAGCCTAAGTTCATAATAATGGATGAGCCTACAGTTGCGGTTGACCCTCAGAGTAGAAATAATATTTTAGAGGGAATAGAGAAGTTAAATAAGCAAGGTGCAACAATTCTCTATACATCACATTATATGGACGAGATAGAACAGATTTGTAGCAGGGTTGCAATAATGGATAAAGGTAAAATTATTGCAGAGGGAACTAAGGAAGAGATAAAAGATATGATTGGTGTCGAAGAGAAAATAGAGATTGTAGTATCAGAGGTTCCTGACAGTCTTGTAAAACGTATTAATGAAAACAGTAATATAAAGGAATGTGTAGTTCAGGGAAATAGCATAAAGATTGTATCTAAGAAGGGTAAACACAGTCTTAATACAATCGTTAATTATATTCAGGAAGCCAATGTAAAGATTAGAAATCTTACTTCAAAAGAACCTAGTCTTAATGATGTATTCTTAGAAATTACGGGCAAGGAGTTGAGAGACAATGTTTAGTCAGATGATAAAATACAGATTTTTATGTCAGTTAAGGTCTAAGGAAAGTATATTCTGGTTATTGTTTTTCCCTATGATATTATCGGTAATGTTTTATGCAGGTTTAAGGGATATTGCAAATGGAGAAAAGTTTGAAGCTGTGGATATTGCTGTCGTAGATGACGCGGAATTTGAGAAAGAAAAGGTTATGGCATCAATTATTGAGAATGTATCTGCTGATGACAAAGAAAGTGTGGACAGTGATAAGATATTCGTTACACAGTATGTAAGTAAGGAAGAAGCTGAGAAGTTATTAGACGATAACAAGGTATCAGCATATATATATTTCAATGGCGAATGCAATGTCGTATTTAAAAAAAATGGTACAAAACAGACAATAGTTAAGAAATTTTTCGACATTGCCATACAGAAAGAGAAGTTGTTTACAGAAGTTGCCAGGGAGAATAATGGAAATATTCCGCCAAATCTGTTAGAGACGATAAATGATTCCACAAGTTATATTAAAGATGTCAGCAATAAAAGAGGTAAGGCAGATACAGTTTTGCAAAACTTTTATTCAATACTTGGAATGGTATGCATGTATGGTGCGGCAACAGGCTGTGTTGCGATGAATTATTTACAGACTAACCAGTCAGCACTTGCTAAGAGAAATACTGTAGCACCTGTAAGTAAGATGAAACAGTTATTGAGCTATTTTCTGGTAGATATGTTAATGAATGACGTAATAGTATTACTTGTTCTTGCTTTTATAAGATTTGCACTTGGAATCGACTTTGGAAACCGTACGGGATTAATTATATTTACAACGATTGTCGGTGGAACAATGGGACTTAGCTTTGGCTATTTCTTTGCATCGATAACAAAAAAAAGTGTTGAATTCAAGAATAATATGGTAATTGGTATTTCAATGATATGTTCATTCCTTGCGGGAATGATGAGCAATGAAGTTCAGTATTTCGTAAAACAGCACGCTTACATAATTGACAGAATTAACCCGGTCAACTTAATTACTGAAAGCTATTATAAATTATACTATTATACAGATTTATCAAAATACTATGAAAACATTATTATATTAATAATGATGACAGTGTTATTTGCTATTGGAACGATTACAGTTCTGACAGTTCAGGATAAGAAAATGATGCGAGAAAGTAGAGGATAGTGCGAAAAGTAATGCCAATGCGATTGCTTTTCACACAGCTAAATGTGACTTAAGCATCACATTTAGCACTTATGGCAAGTCAGAAATCGCCTACGCGAATTTCTGACTGCCTCTTCGCAACAAGTTGCAAAGAAATGAGGATAGTGCGAAAAGTAATGCCGATGCGATTGCTTTTCGCACAGCTAAATGTGTCGCAGACGTCACATTTAGCTTCTATCACAGAGCAAAATTTGAAATTTTGCTCGCGATTCCTCCTACGTAAACGTCTGCGGAATGGAGTTTGTATTATGTCTTTTAAATCATTCATAAAAATATTTAAAACCAAGATACCACTTATTGCTATGTATGTAGGAATATTTCTGATGATTTCCTTAATTAATACACAGGTAGGCAGTAATAATAAAAGTACAGGTTATGTAAATGAGAATATAAAAGTTGCAGTTATTGATAATGATAATAGCGAGTTATCTAAAGGACTAACCACATTTTTGAAAGAAAATATGAAAGCCGTAGATATAATTGAGACGGAAGAGGGTATGGAAGATGCATTATTTGAAAGAGTTGCTGAGTATATTGTAATTATTCCACGAAATTATGAAAATGATTTAATGGCTGGTAAAAATGTTTCGTTAGAGAGTAAAAAAGTACCCGATGCATATAGTGCGGTTTATGCTGAGAATCTTATAAATCAGTATATGACTACATATAAGACGTATTATGTACAATATAGTTCTGAAAAAAGTATTGGTGAAATTATTAACAAGACAAATGACAACATGAAGAGTCATATTAATGTTGAAATGAATAATAATAAAGATAGTGGAACTAACCGTATTGAAAATAATTTTAATTTCGGCGCATATGTTATATTAGCCTGCATAATATGGGGCGTTGCAGAAGTGTTGTCTACATTTTTCAGAAAAAACATAGCTGACCGGATAAATGTGTCACCTGTAAGTAATACTAAGAAGAATTTAAGTCTTGTATGTTACAGCCTGTTCTATATGATTATCGTATATTTTATAAATGTTATTATAAACATAGCTATATTTAGAGGAGAAATGATTAATAAGATAAATATTATGCGACTTGGTAATATGTTATGTCTGGCCATGGTGGCAGCAGGAATAGGCTTCCTTATCAGTACAACAATCAAATCAAAAGGCGGAAGAGCAGCGGCAATTAATGTGGTTGCATTAGGGTTCAGCTTTATATCAGGTGCATTTGTACCTATTGAATACATAAGTGACGGCGTTATTAAGGTCGCAGAATTCTTACCGGTATATTGGTATATTAAAGCGAATAGATGTATTTCTGAAATGTTCGAGTCAGGAATTGGCAGTAATATGGGAGAACTTATGGAATGTATTGGTATACAATTGTTATTCTTTCTTGCTATAGTATCAGTAGGTATGGTAATAAGAAAACGTTATACTAGACAAATAACCGGATAAAATGCTATTATATAAGTAGAAATATATACCTGTGTGGGCGGAATGTGTTCTATTAGAGTTTAGAAATAGAATTTAGAAACTGCGGAATGGAGAAAAAAGTGAGAATCAAAAGAAGTAGTGGATTAGTTGGTTTATGTATTATGGTAATCTGTCTTGTGATGTTTATGAATAGGAAAACATATGCAGAACAGGGCGACTATATGCTTAAGGTAAATGTTGCTTCAGGCTGCATTACAGTATATGAAAAAGGAGGTAACGGAGAATATAATGTGGCAGTTAAGGCATTTAGCTGTTCGACAGATGATACAATTGTGAAGCTTGATGAGACATATTCGATTACAGGACAACAGGAATGGAAGAAGATGAGTGATGGTACATATTCGCAGTATGTAATGGAATTATCAAATGGTATATCGATATGTTCAAGTTCATATACGGCAGAGAGCAAAGATACTCTTGATATGGCAAGATTCAATGAAATTGGAAGTGGGAATTCTGTAGAAAATGTCTGGCTATGTACAGCAGATGCAAAATGGATATATGAGAATTGTAAAATTGGTAATACAGTTGTATTCTACAGTGAAGTAAATAATCCGGGACCATTGGGTAAACCAGAAACAATTAAGTTAAACAACCAGAGTAAATTCACTAATTGGGACCCTACAGACAGCGATGAGAATAATCCGTGGAAGAACAGTTCCGCAAGAATAGAGGGCGTAAGGGATATTGAGATTACGGCAGGCGAGCAGGCAGATTTATTTCAGAATATAAAAGGTTATGATATATGTGGGAACGACGTAACTAAGAATATAATTATTATGGGTAGTTACGACTTTAATAAAGAAGGTACATATACAATTATGTATTATCTTAAAGATGCAACAGGCTCACAGATTAATAAATCAGCCAATCTTATTGTGAAGAAAGGTAAAAAAATACAATCAGGACAGACAGATATGAATAATACCGCAACTGCATCAGAGATTAGCAGAGAAAAGAGTAATGGAGAGAAAATGAGAATTCTTATTGAAATTGGAATTGCGGCATTTGCTGTAGCATTTGGGATAATCAGGTATACGAAGAGGTAACAGGAGGAAAAGAATGAGAAAACAGATTTTAGCAGTAGGAACAATTTGCTGCGTACTTATGTTTAGCGCATGTTCAGGCAAATCATCAGATGACAGTAACAAGAATAAAAATGATAATGCAATTGACAATACGATAGAAAGCAATTCGGCAAATGAAGATAAAGATGTAAAGAACGATGAAAATGGTAAAGAAGATAAGAATGAAGCTGCTGATGGTACAAAGGTTACACTGAATAAAGCTTCAGGAGATATGAGTAACTATATAGAAGCAATTGATAATTATTTTGAAAGTGTTGACACTACATCTGCCAAAGATGAGAAATTAATAGCTGCTCCAGTTATTTATTATGTTGATAAAACAGATGAAGCGGATATAAAGCTGTATGGTAACTTTTATATAGAACATTATGCCATATCCGATAATCAGTTAATTACAAGAGGCGGGGAAGCTAAGCAGGGAGTCTGCCATATCAGTAAACAGAATGGTGGATATACTGTAACTAAATTAGAAGAAGCAGAAGATGGTTCTTATTATGCAGAAAGTATTTCGAAATTCATATCAGATGTCAAAGCAGATTTAAAACCGTCATTAGGAGAATTATATTCGGATAATGAAATCGCAAGTAAGGCATTAGAATATACAAAGAATGTGCTTCTATATCGTTATGTGGCAGAAAATGGCTTAGATACAAGTACATATACTGACTCTTCGCAGAATGTTGTTAATTTTATCAAGATTCGAAATATTAAATATAATGGTGAAATTTATACTGAAATCGGACAAACTTCATATGATAATTCAAATAATAATGAAGTTATAGAGATTGATAATGTTGTGTCAGATATAAATAAATGTCAGGAAGAAAATGCATCTGATTTTGGTAAATGCAGCATAAAAGCAGGGACAGACGGTCAGATATTATTAAAGAGCGATGATGGCTATAGAATATTTGAAAAGTAATGCAAAATAAAAAGGCAGAAAGTCAGGGTAGAAATAAGTTTAAGTTAAATAAAGCTAGAAGTGAAAATAAGCTGAAATAAAAGCTGAAATAAAAAGAAATTTTTCAAAATTTACCTTGACATTATAAAATTACATAGATATAATGAAAAAGCGTGCATACGGGAAGACTATGTTCTGATTAAGAAAATTCTTTTAGGATATAATTAATCAATATGAACATAAGATACCATGATTTGTACGCTTTAGCCTTGTATAAGGCTTAGGCATAGATAAAATCTATAAACAATATTCTAATCAGGAGGTGAAAATAATGCCTACATTTAACCAGTTAGTAAGAAAAGGAAGACAGACAGCTGAAAAGAAATCAACTGCACCAGCTCTTTTAAAGGGTTATAACTCATTACAGAAGAAAGCTACAGATACAGCTTCTCCACAGAAGAGAGGTGTTTGTACAGCAGTTAAAACAGCTACTCCTAAAAAGCCTAACTCAGCTCTTAGAAAGATTGCCAGAGTTCGTCTTTCTAATGGTATCGAAGTAACAAGCTACATCCCAGGTGAAGGACATAACCTTCAGGAACATAGTGTTGTTCTTATCCGTGGTGGTAGAGTAAAGGATTTACCAGGTACAAGATATCATATCGTAAGAGGAACACTTGATACAGCAGGTGTTGCTAAGAGACGCCAGGCTCGTTCTAAATATGGTGCTAAGAGACCAAAGGACGCAAAATAGGAATAATCACAGGTTGAATGAATTTAGTGCCGGGAATTAGAAATATTGTTTATATGTTCGACATATATGTAATTTGAATTACAACAATACACTTTTTACCGCACGAAACACAACAAAAGTGAGTACCGATGAATTAAACAAAAAGGCAGTCAGAGAGACTGACCAACATATTTAAGGAGGGAAGAACCGTGCCACGTAAAGGACATACTCAAAAAAGAGACATATTAGCAGATCCATTATACAACAATAAAGTGGTTACTAAACTTATCAACAACATTATGTTAGATGGTAAGAAAGGTGTAGCTCAGAAAATAGTATATGGTGCATTTGCACAGGTAGAAGAAAAATCTGGTAAGCCAGCACTTGAAGTATTCGAGGAGGCTATGAACAACATTATGCCACTTCTTGAAGTAAAAGCAAGACGTATTGGTGGTGCAACATACCAGGTACCTATCGAAGTAAGACCTGACAGAAGACAGGCATTAGCACTTCGCTGGATTACATTGTTCTCACGTAAGAGAGGCGAAAAAACAATGGAAGACAGATTAGCAGGTGAAATTCTTGATGCAGCAAATAACACAGGCGCATCAGTTAAGAAAAAAGAAGATATGCACAAAATGGCAGAAGCAAACAAAGCATTTGCTCATTACAGATTCTAATTATAGAATTAAAGACATTTTTGCAGCATAGGATTATTTAAGGAGGAAGAACCTTGGCTGGAAGAGAATATCCATTAGAGAGAACTAGAAATATAGGTATTATGGCTCATATTGATGCTGGTAAAACAACATTAACAGAGCGTATACTTTATTATACTGGTGTAAATCATAAAATCGGTGATACACACGAAGGTACTGCAACTATGGACTGGATGGCCCAGGAGCAGGAAAGAGGTATCACAATTACTTCCGCAGCAACAACTTGCCATTGGACAATTGAAGAAAATGGTAAGAAAAAAGCAGGTGCTCCGGAACATCGTATTAATATTATTGATACACCAGGACACGTTGACTTCACAGTTGAAGTTGAGCGTTCACTTAGAGTACTTGATGGTGCTGTAGGTGTATTCGATGCCCAGAATGGTGTTGAACCACAGTCAGAAAACGTATGGCGTCAGGCTGACAAGTATGGCGTTCCACGTATGGCTTTCATGAATAAAATGGATAAGCTTGGTGCAGATTTCTTCGGATCATGTAATCAGCTTATTTCAAAACTTGGAAAGAATCCTGTACTTATACAGATTCCAATCGGTAAAGAAGATTCATTCCAGGGTGTTATTGACTTATTCGAGATGCAGTCATATGTTTTCAATGGCGATAAAGGCGACGATATCGTTATTGGTGAGATTCCAGCAGATCTTAAAGATCAGGCAGAGGAATATCATGATAAACTTATCGAACAGTGTGCAGAACTCGATGAAGAGATTATGGAAAAATATCTTGAGGGAGAAGAACTTTCTATTGCTGAACTTAAAGGTGCTTTAAGAAAGGGAACAATCTCAGGTGATGCAATTCCTTGTCTTTGCGGAACAGCATATAAGAATAAAGGTGTTCAGAAACTTCTTGATGCTATTATTGAATATATGCCAGCTCCAACAGACGTACCTGATATTACAGGTAAGGACGAAGATGGCAATGAAGTAACAGTTAAATCTTCTGATGAAGAGCCATTCTCAGCATTAGCATTCAAGATTATGACTGACCCATTCGTTGGTAAGTTAGCATTCTTCAGAGTTTACTCAGGTACACTAAACTCAGGTTCATATGTACTTAACTCTACAAAGAATAAGAAAGAAAGAGTTGGACGTATCCTTCAGATGCATGCCAACAACAGAAAAGAAATTGATAAGGTTTACTCAGGTGACATAGCTGCAGCAGTAGGTCTTAAGGTTACAACAACAGGTGATACGATCTGTGATGAACAGCATCCTGTAATCTTAGAGTCTATGGAATTCCCAGAACCAGTTATTGAGCTTGCAATTGAACCTAAGACAAAAGATGCTCAGGGTAAGATGGGTGAAGCTTTAGCTAAACTTGCTGAAGAAGATCCAACATTCAGAGCACATACAGATAAAGAGACAGGACAGACAATCATCGCTGGTATGGGTGAACTTCACCTTGATATCATCGTTGACAGACTTCTTCGTGAATTTAAAGTAGAAGCTAACGTAGGTGCTCCACAGGTTGCATACAGAGAAGCAATCACAAAGGCAGTTGATGTTGATAGCAAATATGCTAAACAGTCAGGTGGACGTGGTCAGTATGGTCATTGTAAAGTTCACTTCGAGCCAATGGATGCCAACGGAGAAGAATTATTCAAATTCGAATCAACAGTTGTTGGTGGTGCTATTCCTAAGGAATATATCCCAGCAGTTGGTGAGGGTATTGAAGAAGCTACACAGTCTGGTACACTTGCAGGATTCCCAGTTGTTGGTGTACATGCTACAGTTTATGATGGATCTTACCATGAAGTCGATTCATCAGAAATGGCATTCCACATTGCAGGTTCTATGGCATTCAAAGATGCTATGCAGAAAGCTGCACCAGTAATTCTTGAACCTATTATGAAGGTTGAGGTTACAACACCTGAAGAATATATGGGTAACGTTATCGGTGGTCTTAACTCACGTCGTGGACGTATTGAGAGTATGGAAGACATCAGTGGAGGTAAGATGGTTAAAGCATATGTTCCACTTGCAGAAATGTTCGGATATGCTACAGTTCTTCGTTCAGATACACAGGGACGTGGTAACTACTCAATGTTCTTTGAAAAATATGAACAGGCTCCTAAGAATGTTCAGGATACTATTATTTCATCTAGAGGAAGATAATAGTAAATTGCTAAAATAATGCTTGAAATTATAAGCATTATGCAATATAATTTTAAATAGCCTAGCCCGATAGGGCAAAAATTAAGATTTGTAAGGAGGATTTACGCAAAATGGCTAAAGCTAAATTTGAAAGAACTAAACCACATGCTAATATTGGTACTATCGGTCACGTTGACCATGGTAAAACAACTTTAACAGCAGCTATCACAAAGACACTTGCTGCAAGAGTTGCAGGAAATTCTGCAGTTGATTTCGAGAACATCGATAAAGCTCCAGAAGAAAGAGAAAGAGGTATCACAATCTCTACAGCTCACGTTGAATATGAAACAGAGAAGAGACATTACGCTCACGTTGACTGTCCAGGACATGCTGACTACGTTAAGAATATGATCACTGGTGCTGCTCAGATGGATGGTGCTATCCTCGTTGTTGCTGCTACTGATGGTGTTATGGCTCAGACAAAAGAGCATATCTTACTTTCACGTCAGGTTGGTGTTCCTTACATCGTTGTATTCATGAACAAATGTGATATGGTTGACGATGCTGAATTACTTGAATTAGTAGAAATGGACATCAGAGACTTATTAAATGAATATGGATTCCCAGGTGATGAAACACCTATTATCCAGGGTTCAGCTCTTAAAGCTCTTGAAGATCCTAACGGCGAATGGGGCGACAAGATCATGGAACTTATGGATGCAGTTGATTCTTGGATTCCAGATCCTCAGAGAGATACAGATAAGCCATTCTTAATGCCAGTAGAAGACGTATTCACAATCACAGGTCGTGGTACAGTTGCTACAGGTAGAGTAGAGAGAGGTGTTCTTCATATCAATGATGAAGTTGAAATCCTTGGTATTCATGATGACGTTCGTAAGACTGTTGTAACAGGTATCGAAATGTTCAGAAAACTTCTTGATGAAGCTCAGGCTGGTGATAACATCGGTGCTCTTCTTCGTGGTATTCAGAGAACAGATATCGAAAGAGGACAGGTTATTGCTAAACCAGGTACTGTAACATGTCATAAGAAATTTACAGCTCAGGTTTACGTATTAACAAAAGACGAAGGTGGACGTCATACTCCATTCTTCAACAACTACAGACCACAGTTCTACTTCAGAACAACTGACGTAACTGGTGTTTGTGAATTACCAGAAGGTACAGAAATGTGCATGCCTGGTGATAACGTAGAAATGACAGTTGAACTTATTCACCCAATCGCTATGGAGCAGGGTCTTGGTTTCGCTATCCGTGAAGGTGGTAGAACAGTAGGTTCAGGTAAAGTTGCTACAATCATTGAATAATTTGCGATTAAGCATATAAATAGAGACTTCCGAGATTTTTCTCGGGAGTCTTTTTTAATTTTTAAGAAGACAAACTGGAGGTTTGTATCATAAAATATTCGTTTACGACACATTTAGGATATTAATAAATTAACTATGAAAAATGATTGGTAGAAAAAACTAAAAATAGAAAAAAGGGAACAACAAAAATTGATAAGCAATTTGAATATAATACATATATAAGAGATTTTTTCGCAGATAATAAGGGAAAATCATTAGATGATGCGATTAGGTGTTGGAAATATAAGAAACAATTACAAGGTCATAATAAGTATGAAAAGTCAGACCTTATTGTTTTAGATTAGAAAATTATACATAATCACCACATTACTATATCTTAAGTTCTATATTTAATGGTATTAAATAAATATAAAATATTGTATAATATCATACAGTAAAAACAAACAGCTTTTATGGCGGATAGGAAATCGCTCATGCGAATTTCTCATCACCACCTTGTGACAGGTTACTTAGAAATGGAGATTAGTATGAAGTGTTTAAATTGTGGATGCGAAAATGATATAGCAGATACAAGGTGTAGGTTGTACCATATCTGAAAAGCATAAGGCAAAAAGGTAAAGGTAAAATATAATCCGGATAATCCATCAGAATATGTAATATCAGCAGAATGGTATGAATCGTATATTCCGGCTATTATAGCATTAGGTGTTGTGATAATATATTTGATAGTTCTGAAAATAAATTCTAATATAAGAAAGAGTAAGGAAAGCCAGGTTAACAATAAATTACTATCAAAATAGAGTTAAAACATTGACTCTACAACTGTTATAAGGTTTAGAATCACCTCTAAAGGAGAAAATCTTATTTTACAATCTATACATTGCAATTATATCTTGGTATAGAATTATCACTAAAGGAGGAAAACTGGTTTTACAGATACAGGTACAATGGAAAAGAATTTAACAACAGGAAGTGTATTTAAAACAATAGTATATTTTGCATTACCATATTTATTGTCATATTTTATGCAGACATTATATGGAATGGCAGATTTATTTATTATAGGGCAGTTTGATGGAGTAGACAGTATAACGGCGGTTTCGAACGGAAGCCAGGTTATGCATATGCTTACAGTTATTATTGTGGGACTGGCTATGGGGGCAACGGTTATGATTGGAAGAGCTGTTGGAAGCAGAAATCATAAGCAGACATCAGGAGTAATCGGTAACACAATCGTATTATTTATGATATTGGCATTTGTAATGACAGGGGCATTGCTAATTCTTGTTAAGCCCATCGTCGGAATTATGAATGTACCAGAGGAAGCAGTTAAGGGTACTACCGGATATTTAGCGATATGCTTTATTGGAATACCATTTATTACAGCTTATAATATTATAAGTTCTATTTTCAGGGGACTTGGAGATTCTAAGAGCCCGATGTATTTCATAGGGACAGCCTGTGTAGCTAATATTGCCTTGGATTATCTTTTTATTGGATATTTCGATATGGGAGCTAATGGTGCTGCACTTGGAACAACATTGGCACAGACTATAAGTGTAATTATTGCTTTGATAGCAATAAAGAAACGTGACACAGGAATCAGATTATGCAAGGAAGATTTCAAGGTTAAGAAGAATATATTAGGAGAAATACTAAAAGTAGGTTTTCCGGTAGCGATTCAGGATGGCTGTATACAGATAGCATTTATAATTATTACGGTTATTGCTAATAGAAGAGGTCTTGATGACGCAGCGGCAGTAGGAATTGTTGAAAAAGTAATCAGTGCATTATTTATCGTGCCATCGTCAATGCTTGCTACAGTTTCAGCGTTATCGGCACAGAATATTGGTGCGGGCAAACATGAACGAGCTGCTAAGACGCTTAAATATGCTACAATTATTACGAGCATATATGGTGTATTTGTCGTACTTATAGTTCAGCTTTGTACATCATCAGTTTTGAGAATGTTTACATCGGATGCGATGGTTATTACACTTGGTGTACAGTATTTGAAAGGATATATCTGGGACACAATATTTGCAGGAATACATTTCAGCTTTAGTGGATATTTTGCAGCTTATGGTAAATCATACATAGGTTTTATACATAACATTATATCGATTGTATGCGTGAGGGTACCGGGTTCTTATCTTACTTCTAAATGTTTTAAGGACACGTTGTTGCCAATGGGACTTGCTGCACCGGTAGGCTCAATATTATCTGTCGTAATATGTTTAGCAGCATATAAACTGTTGAAAAATCAATTTACATCACAGAATATAAATACGGAGAGATGATTGTGGAGAATAAAAAGCTATTTAAAATCGGAGAAGTTGATTGATTATGGAATGACGAATGATTCGAATAATTTTGTGACGAAATTTGCCATACCTGTTGAATAAATCGGTTTTGATTGGTATTATTATATAGATTTATACGACATAAATGAAAAAAGTTAAATAAAATGCATTAAAAAATTAAAGAAAAACTATTTAAAATAATAAGAAAAGAGGTAAATATTATGGAAAAGAGAGTTGAAGATTCCATAGTAGAACAGATGAGAGAGGTCAGACCAGAAGATTTAAATGGCGCTGACAGACTTTTTGGTGGAAGATTAATGGAATGGATAGACGAGGTAGCTGGAATAGTTGGACTCAGATATGCACAGAACAATGTTGTTACTGCGTCCGTTGATAATTTAAGATTCATAAGAGGTGTGTACAAGCACGAGATAGTTATTCTGATAGGTCGTGTTACATATGTTGGCAATTCGTCGATGGAAGTAAGGGTAGATACCTACGTTGAGGGACTTGATGGTATGAGATATCCTGTAAACAGAGCATATCTCACACTTGTATCAGTGGATGAAAATGGAAAAGGAAAGAAAGTTCCAAGACTTATAGTAGATTCATTAAGTGAACAGGCAGAATGGGAAGCCGGCAAGAAGAGAAGTGAGTTAAGAAAACAACGTCTTAAAGAGGGCTTCTAAAAGTTTACATTACTGATAATTATATAAATAAATTAACTCAAACTTCGCACATACATATTGCAGCCAATATTCATCTATTAAAGTAAATTTGATATTTATATATTCAAATTTGCTTAATACAGATGATTTAATTATATTATGTTTGTGCGAAGTTTGAATTTATTAACTGATAATAAAATCAATAATGTAAACCTTTAAGAAAATAAAATGGTTGACAATATAAGAACGCCGATATATAATCACCTTCGGATACAAATAAAAAATCATATTTCGGAGGATATTATGGACAGTAAAAAGAAAACATTAAAAATCACAATGTGCGCATTATTCGCAGCACTTACGGCAATTTGTTCTCAGATACAGATACCTTTGCCACAGATACCTATCAATCTTGCATTATTTTCAGTATGTATTGCCGGAGCAGTTTTAGGCGCTGCATATGGTGCATTATCAATGATAGTATATGTATTGCTTGGCGCAGTTGGTGTTCCTGTATTTGCAGGCTTTAAAGGTGGTTTTGCAGCAATTACAGGTTCTACAGGTGGATATATTGTTGGATATATCGTATGCGCATGGGTAACAGGAATTATTGTTAAATATACAAAGGGAAAGATTTATCAGATAGCACTTGCAATGGTTGTTGGTGTTGCATTATGTTATGTATTAGGAACAATCTGGTTTATGATCCTCTCGGGTAACCCACTTAAGGTATCATTAGGATTTTGTGTATTTCCATTTTTACCTGGCGATGCAATCAAGATTATTCTTGCATCAACAATTTCAGCAAAATTAAGACAGGGAGTATCCAATATTTATGAGCTTAATCCTTGTAAGATTTCAACCAATACTACAGGTGAAATTGCAAAATAATGTTTTGAATTAATAAAAATCAAGATAAAATGAGGACAAGAACATTGAAAACGTTCTTGTCCTTAAATTTATACAAAATTATTGTATAAAACCAAGAACATTTGCAAGAAATGTCTTGATTTTTTTGTCAGAAATAAGTATTATAAAGATGGTCATAAAAATAGCGACCGTGACACAAGTAAAAAAAGTTGAAAGAAAGGGAAAACACGATGAAAGAGTTTGAACAGTGGGAAGGCTTCGAAGGAAGAATTTGGAAAGAAGAAGTTAACGTTCGTGACTTCATTCAGAAGAATTACAAACCATATGATGGAGATGAATCATTTTTAGCAGACCCAACAGAAGCAACAAATAAGCTTTGGGGAGCTTTGCAGAAATTGCAGAAAGAAGAACGTGAAAAGGGTGGTGTTCTTGACTGCGAGACAGAAGTTGTATCAGGACTCACATCTTACGGACCAGGATATATTGACGAAAGTTTAAAGGATCTTGAACAGGTTGTTGGTCTCCAGACAGATAAGCCATTAAAACGTGCATTTATGCCATATGGTGGTATCAGAATGGCAGAGCAGGCAGCAGAAAGCTATGGATATGAAATTAATCCAGAACTTAAACATGTATTTGAAGATTATATTACAACACATAACGATGCAGTATTTGCAGCTTACACAGATGAGATGAAATTAGCTCGTAAAACACACGTTGTAACAGGTCTTCCAGACACATATGGACGTGGACGTATCGTTGGCGATTACCGTAGAGTAGCTTTATATGGTATTGATTACCTTATTGCACAGAAAGAAGCAGACAAGAAGAACTGTGGTTGCGGAAATATGTATGATGACGTTATCCGTCTTCGTGAAGAAATTGCAATGCAGATTACAGCATTAAAGCAGATGAAAGAAATGGCTAAGATTTATGGCTATGATATTTCAGCTCCAGCTAAGAATGCTAAAGAAGCTTGTCAGTGGTTATACTTTGGATATCTTGCAGCTATTAAGACACAGAACGGTGCTGCAATGTCAGTAGGACGTGTATCTACATTCCTTGATATCTATTTTGAACGTGACTTAAAGAACGGTGTTCTTACAGAGTCAGAAGCTCAGGAAATCATTGATCATATGACAATGAAATTCCGTATGGTTAAATTCGCAAGAATTCCATCATACAATCAGTTATTCTCAGGAGATCCAACATGGGCTACTCTTGAAGTTGGTGGTATTGGAATGGATGGTCGTTCAATGGTTACTAAGACAGACTACCGTTTCTTACACACACTTGAGAACATGGGACCTTCACCAGAACCAAACCTTACAGTATTATATTCAAGTGCATTACCAGAACAGTTCAAGAAATATGCAGCTCATATCTCAATTGAGACAAGCTCAATCCAGTATGAGAATGATGATGTAATGAAACCAGTATGGGGCGATGATTATTCAATCTGCTGCTGTGTATCTGCTACACAGACAGGTAAGGAAATCCAGTTCTTCGGTGCAAGAGCTAACCTTGGTAAGACATTACTTTACGCATTCAATGGTGGATTTGATGAGAAACATCGTATCCAGTGTGGACCAAAGCTTCAGAAGATCGATAAGGAAGTACTTAGCGGTGAAGAAGATTACAAGATGGTTCGTGATGCATATGAAATCTGGCTTGACTGGTTAGCAGATATTTATGTTAACGTACTCAACCTCATCCATTATATGCATGATAAATATTACTATGAAGCAGCTGAGATGGCATTAATCGATACAGATGTACGTCGTACATTTGCAACAGGTATTGCAGGATTCTCACATGTTATTGATTCACTTAGTGCTATCAAATATGCTAAGGTTAAAGTAATCCGTGATGAAGAAGGAGTTACAAAAGACTTTGAAGTTGAAGGTGATTTCCCTAAATATGGTAATGATGATGACCGTGCTGATGATATCGGTATCTGGGTATTAAAGACATTCTTAGAGAAGATTAAACGTCGTCACACATACCGTGATTCAGAACCTACAACATCACTTCTTACTATTACATCTAACGTTGTATACGGAGAAGCTACAGGTGCTATGCCTGACGGACGTGCAGCATTCACTCCATTCAGCCCTGGTGCATCACCAAGCTATGGTGCAGAACAGAATGGTCTTGTTGCTTCACTTAACTCAGTTGCTAAGATTCCATATCATTGGTCACTTGATGGTATTTCTAATACACAGACAATTAACCCGGATGCTCTTGGACATAGCGAAGAAGAACAGGTTAATAACCTTGTACAGGTAATGGATGGATACTTCAATCAGGGTGCTCATCACCTTAATGTAAACGTATTTACAAAGGATAAGTTACTTGATGCACAGGCTCATCCAGAGAAAGAAGAGTATGCTAACTTTACAATTCGTGTATCTGGTTATGCTGTTAAGTTCATCAGCCTTACAAAGAAACAGCAGGATGATGTAATCGCAAGAACATGTCATGCTAGACTTTAAAAAATAGGATATACTATATAGTATGAAAAGGGGTTTTGAACCTACAGTTCAAAACCCTCTTTTTTTAATAAATGAATTTTAGAAATGGAGGTTAATATGGAAGGTAGAGTTCATTCGTTAGAAACATTTGGACTTGTAGATGGACCTGGAGTCAGATATGTTGTCTTTTTGCAAGGCTGTAGAATGAGATGTAAGTTCTGCCATAATCCTGAAACATGGAATATGAATGGCGGAGAAGTCTGGACAGCAAAAGATTTATTTGCAAGAGCATACAGATATAAAACATATTGGATGAAAGGCGAAAAACTCAATGGAGGAATTACTGTAAGTGGTGGAGAACCATTACTTCAGATAGATTTTCTTATTGAATTCTTTAAACTTTGTAAGGATAAAGATATTCATACAACGCTTGATACGTCAGCTAATCCATTTACAAGAGAAGAGCCATTTATAAGTAAATTTAATGAACTTATGAAATATACTGATCTAGTAATGCTAGACATTAAGAATATCGACAAAGTTGGACATAAGCAGCTTACAGGCCATCCTGTTGACAATATATTAGATTGCGCCAGATATTTAGATGAAATTGGTAAAGATATGTGGATAAGACACGTACTTGTTCCTGATACATTACAAACAGGAGATTTATCATATAGTGATAGAGACAGCCAGCTAGAAGAGTTATCCAAGTTCATTGATACACTTTCTAATGTTAAAAGGGTTGAGGTTCTTCCGTATCATACATTAGGTATACAAAAATGGGAAGAATTAGGCATACCATATAAGCTTGACGGCGTAGAACCACCAAGCGATGAAAGAGTAGAAAATGCCAACAGAATATTGAAAACAGATAAATATCAATAATATCAGAGCTATTTATACAAATGTATTTAGAATGTACTATCATAAGTATAATACAAATGTGTAAATGGCTTTTTATTTTTTACTAGGAAATTTTGTTGAAATTGTCCTGGTAAGTAAAAAACACTCTGCGAGGATCGCACTGCGGCGGAGCGAAAATGTTGCTATGGCAACCCACCGCAGGCGGAGAATGTCGCAAGCGATATTCTATATTCTGATGGATATAGTATTAATATAGCAATTTTTAGAGCTTTGTGTCTTGAAAAATAAAGAGAAATAGTCTACAATAGACACAGTTACGCATAAACTATGCAATTATAGAAGAAAGAATATGATACGTTGGTGTTACACACCTCGGAATGGAGGACTTAAATGTTAGATTTAAAATTTGTCAGAGAAAATCCTGATATTGTAAAACAGAATATAAAGAATAAATTTCAGGACAGTAAATTACCATTAGTAGATGAAGTTATAGAATTAGATGCTAAAGCGCGTGCAGTTAAACAGGAAGCGGACGGATTGAGAGCTGATAGAAATAAGATTTCTAAACAGATTGGTGCATTAATGGCACAGGGCAAGAAAGAGGAAGCAGAAGAAGTTAAGAAACAGGTAACTGAGAAATCAGAATATTTAGCGAAATTAGAAGCTAAAGAGGCTGAATTAAATGAGAAAGTTACTAAGATAATGATGGTAATTCCTAACATTATTGATCCTAGCGTTCCAATTGGTAAAAACGACACAGAAAATGTTGAAATAGAGAAATTTGGTGAACCTGTTGTTCCTGATTTCGAAGTTCCATACCATGCAGAAATTATGGAGAAATTCAACGGACTTGACTTAGACAGCGCAAGAAGGGTTGCAGGAAATGGTTTCTATTATCTTATGGGTGATATAGCAAGACTTCATTCAGCAGTTATTGCATATGCAAGAGACTTTATGATTAACAGAGGTTTTACTTATTGTGTACCGCCTTTTATGATTAGAAGTGACGTTGTTACAGGTGTCATGAGTTTTGCAGAAATGGATGCTATGATGTATAAGATTGAGGGAGAAGACCTTTATCTTATCGGTACAAGCGAACATTCAATGATTGGTAAATTCATTGACACAATTACTCCTGAATCAGAATTACCTAAGACGCTTACAAGCTATTCTCCTTGCTTTAGAAAAGAAAAAGGTGCTCATGGCCTTGAAGAAAGAGGTGTATATAGAATACATCAGTTCGAGAAACAGGAAATGATAGTTGTATGTAAACCTGAAGAGAGCAAAGAATGGTTTGATAAATTATGGAAGAACACAGTTGATTTATTCCGTTCAATGGATATTCCTGTAAGAACTCTTGAGTGTTGTTCAGGAGATTTAGCAGATCTTAAGGTTAAATCAATCGACGTTGAAGCATGGTCACCACGTCAGAAGAAATATTTTGAAGTAGGAAGCTGCTCTAACTTAGGTGATGCACAGGCAAGAAGACTTAAGATAAGAGTAAAAGATGAGAATGGTAACAAATATTTTGCGCACACGCTTAACAATACAGTTGTTGCACCACCAAGAATGTTAATTGCATTTCTTGAGAATAATCTTCAGGAAGATGGAAGTGTAAGAATACCTGAAGTATTAAGACCATATATGGGTGGAATGGATGCAATCAGATAATAAAATAAAGTAAAGATAATTTATAAAAAGTAAAAATATATAAAATATAATAAGAAAAACTCTGCAAAGTAATATGTTTAATGACATAACTGATATGCTTTGCAGAGTTTTTTGTTTACTAACCTTGAGAAACTTATCTACTCCAACGACCACTTGCTCCACAAGGCAGAACCAGACCGTTTGATGAAACTGGCAGGCCAATCTCCTGTGCTTCTACGTGACCACCGAATTTCTTGCCTACTTCTATTTCAATCATATAAGTAAGGACAGATGGTGCAAGTCCTGTTGTATAGGAATTAATTAAGAAAAATAGAGGTTTATCTGATAATATCTGTGTACAGAGTTTAACAAATGAGTGAATTGAATCCTCTATCTTCCAGATTTCTCCCTTAGGGCCTCGACCATAAGATGGAGGGTCCATTATTATTGCATCATATTTATTACCACGACGGATTTCTCTTTCGACAAATTTTACGCAATCGTCAACTAGCCATCTGATAGGTGCATCTTTAAGACCAGAAGAAACTGCATTTTCTTTAGCCCAGTTTACCATTCCTTTAGATGCATCCACATGTGTGACATTTGCACCGGCTGCTGCAGCAGCTAAGGTAGCACCGCCGGTATATGCAAATAGATTGAGAACCTTGACCGGGTTATCATTGCCTCTTTTGATTTTCTCCTTAGATATCAAATCAGAAAACCAATCCCAGTTTGTTGCTTGTTCAGGGAACAGACCGGTATGTTTGAAACTAAAAGGTTTTAAGTTAAAAGTTAATGATTTATAATTGATTGTCCATTGCTCAGGAAGATTAAAGAATTCCCATTCACCACCGCCTCGTGAACTTCTGTGATAATGTCCGTTCATTTTCTTCCAGCCTTTCAGAGTCTTTGGCGTATCCCAGATAACCTGTGGGTCAGGACGGACAAGAATATAATCACCCCAACGTTCAAGTTTCTCACCATTAGAACAATCTAAGACTTCGTAATCTTTCCAATTATTAGCAATCCACATAAAATTCTCCATTCTGTTTCTTCTATATTAATATGTTTTTTGTATCGCAAATTTGTTTTGATGTCTGTAAGTATACTATAATAGGAAGAAACCCGCAAGAGTCGAAAAATGAAAAATGTGTTGCGAAATTCTGAAATAATGGTTATAGTAGAAATGTTTTGAAATTATAAAATCAGAAATGCGAGGTAATAATATGCTTAATCCTGCTATGTTAATGAAGATAAAGAAGTTAAAGGATAAATTCGTGGAAAATCATCCTAAGTTTCCAATGTTTCTTAATGCTGTATACAATCAAGGACTTGTAGAAGATGCGATTATTGAAATTAATGTAACAAGACCTGACGGACATAAACTTGCATCTAATATTAAACTTAAACAGAGTGATATAGAGATGCTTAGGGAAATGCAGAACATGATAAAATAATACGGAAAGATATTTGAAATGTAATGAAATAGACCAGAAAATGTTAAAAAAAATACTGAAAAAATATTAAAAAAGTACTTGATTTTTTGGAAAGTATGGTTTATAGTAATAGATGCTGTGGCATGATAGCTATGAAGCGTGAGGTTGTTGCACTTAGTTGCAAGTTTTCCGTGGAGCGAATGTCAAGTTAGGAAACTGACGGCAAGTCACTGTACAAAATAATCGTCCATTATGAATATGGAAACAACGTGATGATGAAACTCATTTTGAAATTAATTTGAGGGACACACACGGAAGAGTGTACAGTCACCGCTTGTCGTACTGATTTTCAAAGTACGAAAAGGAGGCGACTTTTTTTATGGCAAGTCAAGTAATGAGAATCACATTGAAGGCTTATGATCACAAATTAATTGATCAGTCAGCTGGAAAAATCATCGAAACTGTTAAGAAGACAGGTGACCAGGTTAGCGGTCCAGTACCTCTTCCTACTAAAAAGGAAGTTGTTACAATTCTTAGAGCAGTACACAAGTACAAAGACTCTAGAGAACAGTTCGAACAGAGAACTCATAAGAGACTTATCGATATCATTGCACCATCACCTAAGACAGTTGATGCATTAACAAGATTAGAGATGCCAGCAGGTGTATATATCGATGTTAAGATGAAAAATAAATAATTCATCAAATCTTATTAAGTTAGGTAATAATCCTGAAGGGTTTAGATATAGAAGTAACACTCCGAAAATATAGTGTTCCACTTATATTTGGCTGTTCTAGGATGTTTAAGGCAAAATGCTTTAAACCGCTGTAGATTTAACCAGGAGGTAAAAAGAATGAAGAAAGCTATTTTAGCAACAAAAGTCGGAATGACTCAAATCTTCAATGAAGACGGTGTATTAACACCAGTTACTGTACTTCAGGCTGGACCATGTGTAGTTACACAGGTTAAAACAGTTGAAAATGATGGATACAGTGCAGTACAGGTTGGCTTTGTTGACAAGAGAGAAAAGTTAGTTAACAAACCATTAAAAGGAATGTTTGATAAAGCAGGAGTTGCTTACAAGAGATTTGTAAGAGAATTCAGATTTGAAAATGCTGAAGAATATTCTGTAAAAGACGAAATCAAAGTTGATGTTTTTGCTGCAGGTGATAAAATCGATGCAACAGCAATATCAAAAGGTAAAGGATTCCAGGGCGCTATCAAGAGACATGGACAGTCAAGAGGACCTATGGCTCACGGTTCTAAGTACCACAGACATGCAGGTTCAAACGGTGCTTGTTCTGATCCAAGTAAGGTATTCAAAGGAAAGAGAATGCCAGGACATATGGGTTCAAAACAGATTACAATCCAGAATCTTGAAGTAGTAAGAGTAGATACAGAAAATAACTTGCTTTTAGTTAAAGGTGCTGTACCAGGACCTAAGAAAGCATTAGTAACAATTAAAGAAACAGTAAAATCTGCTAAATAGGTTTTTCTAAGGAAGGAGGAACACACAGATGGCAAAAGTATCTGTTTACAATATGGAAGGAAATCAAGTTGGAGATATCGAACTTAATGATGCCGTATTTGGTGTTGAAGTAAATGAACACTTAGTACACATGGCAGTAGTTAGCCAGCTTGCAAATAATCGTCAGGGAACACAGAGTGCTAAAACACGTTCTGAAGTTAGTGGCGGTGGAAGAAAACCATGGAGACAGAAAGGAACAGGTCATGCAAGACAGGGCTCTACAAGATCTCCACAATGGACAGGCGGCGGCGTTGTATTCGCTCCAAAGCCAAGAGATTATTCATTTAGATTGAATAAGAAAGAAAGAAGAATAGCTCTTAAGTCTGCTTTAGCATCAAGAGTGCAGGATAATAAATTTATCGTTGTTGATGCATTAAAGATGGATGAAGTTAAGACAAAGACATTTGCTAATACATTATCAAACTTAAAAGTTAATAAAGCATTAGTTATCTTAAACGAGAATGATTCAAACGTTGTATTATCAGCAAGAAACATTCCAACAGTTAAGACAGCATTAACAAATACAATCAATGTTTATGATATTATGAAATATGACACAGTTGTAATTGATAAAGCAGCTGTAGCAACAATCGAGGAGGTGTACGCATAATGGCAAATGTACAATACTATGATGTAATCCTCAAACCAGTTATTTCAGAAAAAAGTATGAATGAAATGACAAATAAGAAATATACATTCTTAGTTCACGTAGATGCAAACAAGACAATGATTAAAGATGCAGTTGAAAAAATGTTTGAAGGAACTAAGGTAAAAAGTGTTAACACAATGAACTTAGATGGAAAGAGCCGTAGAAGAGGCACAACAGTTGGTAAGACAGCTAAGACTAAGAAAGCTATCGTTCAGTTAACAGAAGACAGCAAAGATATCGAGATCTTTGAAGGTTTATAAGATTAACTAATCTTAATAAACAAAATATACGCAGTAAAGCGTGATAACAAACATCTGAAAGGAGATAACACAATGGGAATTAAGACATTTAAGCCATATACACCTTCAAGAAGAAATATGACAACTCTTGATAATGCTGAAATAACAAAAGCAACTCCTGAGAAATCGTTAGTAGTTTCTTTAAAGAAGAATTCAGGTCGTAATAACCAGGGTAAAATCACTGTTAGACATCGTGGCGGTGGTTCAAGAAGAAAATATAGAATTATAGATTTTAAGAGAAAGAAAGATGGTATTCCAGCAAACGTTGTTGCTATTGAATACGATCCAAACAGAACAGCAAACATCGCATTAATCAGCTACGCAGATGGTGAAAAAGCATACATCCTTGCTCCTAATGGATTAAAGGTTGGAATGACAGTAATGAGCGGTGCTGAAGCTGAAGTTAAAGTAGGTAACTGCTTACCACTTTCAGAAATCCCAGTTGGTACAGAAGTACACAACATTGAATTATATCCAGGTAAGGGCGGACAGTTAGTTCGTGCAGCTGGTAATGCAGCACAGCTTATGGCTAAGGAAGGCAAATATGCAACACTTAGATTACCATCAGGCGAGATGAGAATGGTACCAATCATTTGTAGAGCTACAATCGGTACAGTTGGTAACATCGAACATGACCTTGTTAAAATCGGTAAAGCAGGTCGTAAGAGAAACATGGGTATCAGACCTACAGTTCGTGGTTCTGTTATGAACCCTAATGACCATCCACATGGTGGTGGTGAAGGTAAGACAGGAATCGGTCGTCCGGGTCCATGTACACCTTGGGGTAAACCAGCTCTTGGCTTAAAGACAAGAAAGAAGAACAAATCTTCTAACAAGATGATTGTAAGAAGAAGAGACGGCAAAAACATGAAATAAAGGAGGTTCCACCTATGGCTCGATCATTAAAAAAAGGACCATTTGCAGATGAAAGTTTACTTAAGAAAGTAGACGCTATGAACGCATCAGGTGACAAATCAGTAATCAAGACTTGGTCACGTCGTTCTACAATATTCCCACAGATGGTTGGACATACAATAGCAGTTCACGACGGTAGAAAACACGTTCCAGTATATGTTACAGAAGATATGGTTGGACATAAACTTGGAGAATTCGTTGCTACTAGAACTTATAGAGGACATGGAAAAGACGAGAAGAAGAGTAAAGCTCGTTAATTGAAAGATTTTGAAAGGAGGTCAAATCCATGGCAAAAGGACATAGATCCCAGATAAAGAGAGCAAGAAATGCAAATAAAGATACTAGACCATCAGCTAAGTTATCTTATGCTAGAGTCTCAGTTCAGAAAGCATGTTTCGTATTAGATGCTATCAGAGGTAAGGATGTTCAGTCAGCACTTGGTATTTTAACATACAATCCTAGATATGCGTCTTCAGTAATAGAAAAATTATTAAAATCAGCAATTGCAAATGCTGAAAATAATAACGGTATGAGCGCAGACAATCTTTACATTGAAGAGTGTTACGCAAACAAAGGACCAACAATGAAGAGAATCAGACCTAGAGCACAGGGTAGAGCTTACAGAATCGAAAAGAGAATGAGCCACATCACAATCGTGCTTAACGAAAGAGCATAATAACCCTGGGTACTGAAAAACGCGATAAATAATCTGAATATGCGTTTTCATCGAATTGGAAAGGAGATATAGCATGGGACAGAAAGTTAATCCTCATGGCCTTAGAGTCGGAGTAATTAAAGACTGGGACTCAAAGTGGTATGCAGAAGCTGATTTCGCAGATAACTTAGTAGAAGATCACAAAATCAGAACATACCTTAAAGAGAAGTTATATAGTGCAGGTGTTTCAAAGATTGAAATCGAAAGAGCATCTGATAGATTAAAAGTAATCATTCATACAGCAAAACCTGGTATCGTAATCGGTAAGGGTGGTGCTGAAATTGAAAAACTTAAAGCAGAAGTACAGAAATTCACAACTAAGAAATTAGTAGTTGACATTAAAGAGGTTAAGAGACCAGATAAAGATGCACAGCTTGTTGCTGAAAACATTGCACTTCAGTTAGAGAACCGTGTATCATTCAGAAGAGCTATGAAATCTACAATGTCAAGAACTATGAAGAGTGGTGCTAAAGGAATTAAGACTAGCTGTTCAGGTCGTCTTGGCGGTGCTGATATGGCTCGTACAGAGTTCTACAGTGAAGGAACTATTCCACTTCAGACATTACGTGCTGATATAGATTATGGATTCGCTGAAGCAGACACAACTTATGGTAAAGTTGGCGTTAAAGTATGGATTTACAAAGGCGAAGTTCTTCCAGTAAAAGAAGTTAAGGAAGGGAGCGATAAATAATGTTAATGCCTAAAAGAGTTAAGCGTCGTAAACAGTTCCGTGGTTCAATGAGAGGTAAAGCCTTAAGAGGAAACACAATCTCAAATGGTGAATACGGTATCGTCGCTTTAGAGCCAGCATGGATTAAATCAAACCAGATAGAAGCTGCCCGTATTGCAATGACACGTTACATTAAGCGTGGTGGTAAAGTTTGGATTAAGATATTCCCTGATAAACCAGTTACAGCAAAACCAGCTGAAACACGTATGGGTTCCGGAAAAGGAACATTAGAGTACTGGGTAGCAGTAGTTAAACCAGGACGTGTAATGTTCGAAATCGCAGGAGTACCAGAAGAAACAGCGAGAGAAGCATTAAGACTTGCTATGCATAAATTGCCAGTTAAGTGTAAAATCGTTTCGAAAGCAGATTTAGAAGGCGGTGATAACAGTGAAAATTAGTAAATATGTAGAAGATTTAAATACAAAATCAGCTACAGAATTAAATGATGAATTAGTAGCTGCTAAAAAGGAACTTTTTAATTTAAGATTTCAAAACGCAACAAACCAGTTAGAGAACACAAGCAGAATTAAAGAAGTTAGAAGAAATATTGCTAGAATTCAGACAATAATAGCACAGAAAGCTAACTAATTTAATAAAATGATGCGTAATTCCATGAATCTATGAAAGGAGGACTTTGTTGTGGAAGAAAGAAACTTGAGAAAAACAAGAGTTGGAAAAGTTATTAGTGACAAAATGGATAAAACAATCGTTGTTGCTGTAGAAGATCACGTAAAACATCCTTTATATAAGAAAATCGTTAAGAGAACTTATAAATTAAAGGCACATGATGAGAATAACGAATGTGGTATTGGAGATAAAGTAAAAGTAATGGAAACAAGACCATTATCTAAGGATAAGAGATGGAGACTTGTTGAAATCATCGAGAAAGCAAGATAGTAGAAAGGAGTATTATTATGATCCAACAGGAAAGTAGACTTAAAGTTGCTGACAACACAGGCGCTAAAGAATTACTTTGTATCAGAGTAATGGGCGGTTCTACTAGAAGATATGCTAATATCGGCGATGTAATCGTTGCTACTGTTAAAGATGCAACACCAGGCGGTGTTGTTAAAAAAGGTGACGTTGTTAAAGCCGTAGTAGTTCGTTCAGTTAAAGGCGCACGTCGTAAAGACGGTTCATATATAAAATTTGACGAAAATGCTGCTGTAATCATCAAGGATGATAAAAACCCAAGAGGAACACGTATATTTGGACCAGTAGCCAGAGAGCTAAGAGATAAACAGTTTATGAAAATTGTTTCTTTAGCACCTGAAGTATTATAGGAGGTGTAGGCATGGCAACAAGTAAAATTAAAAAAGGCGATTTAGTTAGAGTAATCGCTGGTAAAGACAAAGACAAAGAAGGAAAAGTTCTTTCAGTTAATAAAAAAGATAATACAGTACTCGTTGAAGGTATCAACATGGTTACAAAGCATACAAAACCTAGTGCACAGAACCAGAACGGCGGAATAGTTAACCAGGAAGGTCCTATCGATATTTCAAACGTTATGTACGTTGTTAAAGGTAAAGTTACAAGAATCGGCTTTACTGAAAAAGATGGTAAAAAAGTTCGTATTGCAAAAGCAACTGGCGAAGTTATCGATTAATTGAGAGAGGAGGACTAAGACGTTGAGTAGACTTAAAGATACTTACAATAACGAAATCGTTGATGCGATGACAAAGAAATTTGGATACAAAAATATTATGCAGGTTCCAAAACTTGATAAAGTTGTTATAAATATGGGCGTTGGCGAAGCTAAAGACAATGCTAAACTCTTAGATGCAGCTATTAAAGATCTTGAGACAATCACAGGTCAGAAAGCAGTAGTTACAAGAGCAAAGAATTCAGTAGCTAACTTCAAAATCAGAGAAGGACAGGCAATAGGCTGTAAAGTTACTCTTAGAGGAGAAAGAATGTATGAATTTGTTGACCGTTTAATAAATCTTGCATTACCTCGTGTACGTGACTTTAGAGGTGTAAATCCTAATGCATTTGATGGTCGTGGAAATTATGCTCTTGGTATCAAAGAACAGTTAATCTTCCCTGAAATCGAATATGATAAGGTAGATAAAGTAAGAGGTATGGATGTTATATTTGTTACAACAGCCAATACTGATGAAGAAGCACGCGAATTATTGACATTATTCAATATGCCATTTCAAAAATAGTTAGGAGGTAATACCATGGCTAAGACTGCTATGAAAGTAAAACAACAGCGTAAAGCAAAATTCTCTACTCAGGAATATTCACGTTGTAGAATTTGTGGTCGTCCACATGCTTATTTAAGAAAATACGGCATCTGCAGAGTATGTTTCCGTGAATTAGCATACAAAGGACAGATACCTGGTGTTAAAAAGGCAAGTTGGTAGGACGAATTAGAAAGGAGGCAACATAACATGACAACAAACGATCCAATCGCAGATATGCTTACAAGAATCCGTAACGCAAATACTGCTAAACATGATACAGTAGATATCCCTGCATCAAAAATGAAGTTAGCAATTGCTGAAATCCTTTTTAATGAAGGTTATATCAAAAAATATGAAGTAGTTGAAGATGGAAACTTTAAATCAATCCGTGTAACATTAAAATACGGTAAAGATAAAAATGAAAAAATCATCACAGGGCTCAAGAGAATCTCTAAACCAGGTCTTCGTGTATACGCAGGCAAAGATGAGCTTCCAAGAGTACTTAATGGTTTAGGTGTAGCTATTATTTCAACAAATAATGGTGTAATCACAGATAAAGAAGCTAGAAAGCTCAACGTAGGTGGAGAAGTTTTAGCATTTGTATGGTAATAAACAAACGCTTTATAGCGTTTGTTTAAACAATAAAATATATTAATCCCAAATAGGAGGTGCACGGCATGTCACGTATAGGAAGAATGCCTATCGCCATTCCAGCAGGTGTAACTGTTGATGTGGCAGAAAATAATAAAGTGACTGTAAAAGGACCTAAGGGAACACTTGAAAGAGTGTTACCTGAAGAGATGACAATCAAAGTTGAAGGTTCAGAAGTAGTAGTTACAAGACCTAATGACTTAAAGAAGATGAAATCACTTCATGGTCTTACAAGAACACTTATAGCTAATATGGTTAAAGGTGTTACAGATGGTTATGAAAAAGTTCTTGAAATCAACGGTGTTGGTTACAGAGCTCAGAAACAAGGAAAGAAATTAGTGTTATCACTTGGTTACTCTCATCCAGTTGAGATGGAAGATCCAGAAGGTCTTGAGACAGTTGTCGAAGGAACAAACAAGATAACAGTTAAAGGTATCGATAAAGAAAAAGTTGGCCAGTTCGCTGCTGAAATCAGAGATAAGAGAAGACCAGAGCCTTATAAAGGTAAAGGTATCAAGTATGCTGATGAAGTTATTAGACGTAAAGTTGGTAAGACTGGTAAGAAATAATTGAAGGAGTGACAGGCATGGTTAGTAAAAAATCAAGAACAGAAGTTCGTTTAAGTAAACATAGAAGATTACGTAATCGTTTCGCTGGTACTGCAGAAAGACCACGTTTAGCTGTGTTTAGAAGTAATAATCATATGTATGCTCAAATTATTGACGATACAGTCGGAAATACATTAGTATCAGCTTCTACTCTTCAGAAAGATGTAAAGGCTGAACTTGAAAAGACTAATAACGTTGATGCAGCAGCATATTTAGGCACAGTTATTGCAAAGAAAGCTATTGAAAAAGGTATTACAACAGTTGTCTTTGACAGAGGTGGCTTTATATATCAGGGAAAAATCAAAGCATTAGCAGAAGCTGCTAGAGAAGCAGGCTTAGAATTCTAATTAAATATTTATAGATTCCATATAAGGAGGAAAACACATGAAACGTACAATCGTTGATGCTAGTCAATTAGAATTGGAAGAAAAAGTAGTATCAATTAAGCGTGTTACTAAGGTTGTTAAAGGTGGACGTAACATGAGATTTGCAGCTTTAGTAGTTGTTGGTGACGGCAAAGGACACGTTGGTGCTGGACTTGGAAAAGCTGCTGAAATTCCTGAAGCTATTCGTAAAGGAAAAGAAGACGCTATTAAGAAACTTGTTACAGTAGCAATTGATGAAAACTTAAGTATTCCTCATGATACAATCGGAAAATTCGGAAGTGCTTCAGTATTATTGAAGAGAGCTCCAGAAGGTACTGGTGTTATCGCAGGTGGTCCTGCGCGTAACGTACTTGAACTTGCAGGTATTAAGAATATCCGTACTAAGTCATTAGGCTCAAACAATAAGCAGAATGTTGTTCTTGCAACAATTGCTGGTTTGGCTGAATTAAAGACTCCAGAAGAGGTAGCTAGACTTCGCGGTAAATCTGTAGAAGAAATCTTAGGCTAATAGGAGGAAGTTAAAATGGCAGATAAGTTAAAAATCACACTTGTAAAATCTACAATCGGTGCAATACCAAAGCATAAGAAAACTGTTGAAGCTTTAGGTTTAAGAAAAGTTAATAAAACAGTTGAGATGCCAGATAATGCAGCTGTTAGAGGTATGGTTGATCAGGTTAGACATTTAGTTAAAGTAGAAGAAATTTAGTTTTAGATAAGGAGGTGCGACAATGGAATTATCAAATTTAAGACCTGCTGAAGGTTCAAAACAAAGCGATAATTTTAGAAGAGGTCGTGGTCACGGATCTGGAAATGGCAAAACAGCCGGAAAGGGTCATAAAGGACAGAAAGCTCGTTCAGGAAGCCCTAGACCAGGTTTTGAAGGTGGTCAGATGCCTTTATACAGAAGAATCCCTAAAAGAGGATTTACAAATAGAAATTCTAAAGATATCGTTGGCATTAACGTAAGTGCACTTGAAGTATTTGAAGATGGCGCAGTAGTAACTGTTGAAACATTATTAGAAACTGGAATCATTAAGAATCCAAGAGATGGTGTTAAAATTCTTGGATACGGAAAAATTACTAAGAAACTTACAGTCAAAGTTAATGCATTTAGTGAAGGTGCAAAGCAGAAGATTGAAGCTCTTGGTGGAACCTGTGAGGTGATTTAATGCTAAAAACAGTTAGAGATGCATTTAAAGTCAAAGAGATAAGAGAGAGACTTTTTTATACATTTTTAATGCTTATAGTTGTCAGGATAGGCTGTCAGTTGCCTTTACCTGGCACTACAGCAAAATCTATATCCCAGGTAATGGGACAGTTTAGGAATGGTGCATTCGGCTTTTTTGATGCCATGACAGGTGGTTCTTTTGAGCAGATGTCAATATTTGCACTTAATATTACACCATACATCACTTCTTCAATTATTATCCAGCTTTTAACAATTGCAATTCCTAAATTAGAGGAGATGCAAAGAGATGGTGAAGAAGGACGTAAGAAAATAGTAAGTATTACTCGTTATCTTACAGTTGGACTTGCACTTGTACAGGCACTTGCAACATCTATCAGTTTTGGTAACAAAGGATTATTCGGTGATATTAATACAATGTCAAAAGGTGAGTATGCTATAGCTATCGTCATAGCAGTTGCAGCTTTAACTGGCGGTTCGGCATTCCTTATGTGGGTAGGCGAAAATATTACTGAAAAAGGTGTTGGTAATGGTATATCAATCATTTTATTAATAAATATCGTTGCCAGAATACCAAACGACTTTTCAAGCTTATTCGAGCAGTTTGTTAAGAATGCCAGCTCAGTTGGTGGTTCACTCTTAGCGGCAGTAATAATCGTTGGTGTAGTAGTAGTGATTGTAGGATTTGTAGTATTTCTACAGGATGGAGAGAGAAGAATCTCTGTTCAATATTCTAAGAAGATGCAGGGTAGAAAATTAGTTGGAGGAGCTTCAACTCATATTCCACTTAAAGTTAACACAGCAGGTGTTATTCCAATCATCTTTGCACAGTCATTATTCTCATTCCCAATAGTTATTTGCCAGTTAGTTTCAGGAAAGACTCCTAAATGGACATATTTCCTTGAATCAAGCAGATGGTGGAATTTCTCTAAACCAATATATTCAATTGGTTATTTAGTATATGTTGTATTAGTAATTGCATTTGCTTACTTCTATACATCAATAACATTCAATCCTATTGAAGTTGCTGATAATATGAAGAAACAAGGTGGTTTTATTCCTGGTATCAGACCTGGTAAACCAACACAGGATTACTTAAATAATATATTAAACTACATTGTATTTATAGGTGCTGTAGGCTTACTTATTGTAGCTACAATTCCAATTGCATTTGCAGGAATAGCTGGTGCTAAAGTATCATTTGGCGGTACATCACTTATTATCATCGTAGGTGTTGTTCTTGAGACACTCAAGAGCATTGAATCTAAGATGGTAGTTCGTAATTACAAAGGATTTTTGTTAGACTAATAAATAGGCAATGGAACGCAGCATAAGTTGCGTTCCATTGTCAAAATTGCTTTATAAAGAAACCTATAATAAATCAATAGAAATCAAAAAGTAAGAAAGAAAATAATATAAAGGAAACAGCCCATTCTTTCATACTTAAGGGCGTTTCGCATAATTTGCGGAGACAGGTAAATATATGAAAATAATTATGTTAGGTGCTCCTGGAGCAGGAAAAGGAACACAGGCTAAAATGATAGCTGACAAATATTCAATTCCACATATTTCCACAGGTGATATCTTCAGAGCAAATATTAAAAACGGAACAGAACTTGGCAAAAAAGCTAAAACTTATATGGACCAGGGCCTTTTAGTACCTGATGAATTAGTAGTTGACTTAGTAGTTGACAGAGTAGGTCAGGCAGATTGTTCTAATGGTTACGTATTAGATGGTTTTCCAAGAACTATACCACAGGCAGAAAGTCTTGATGCCGCTTTAGAGAAACTTGGCTCTAAGGTTGACTATGCAATCAATGTAGAAGTTCCAGATGAGAATATTGTAAGAAGAATGTCAGGAAGAAGAGCCTGCGTAGCTTGTGGAGCAACATATCATATCGTTCATATCCCAACTAAAGTAGAGGGAATTTGTGACAGATGTGGCAGCGAACTTATTTTAAGAGACGATGATAAGCCTGAAACAGTCAAGAAGAGATTGGCAGTATATCATGAACAGACACAGCCATTAATTGATTACTATAACGATAAGAAAGTTTTAGTAGAAGTTGATGGAACAAAGGATATGAATGATGTATTTACTGACATTGTTAAGATTTTAGGAGCTTAATAAAATGGCAGTATCAATAAAATCTCAAAAAGAAATTGAGTTAATGAGAGAATCATGCAGGTTGTTATCAATTGTACACGATGAGATGGGTAAAGCTATAAAACCAGGAATCTCTACTTATGAGATAAACAAAATCGGTGAGGATATGATTAAAAGCTTTGGATGTATTCCAAACTTTAAGAATTATAACGGCTTTCCGGCAGCAATCTGTGTATCAGTTAATGAAGAAGTAGTTCACGGTATTCCAAGCAAGAAGAAGATACTTAAAGAAGGCGATATTGTGAGTCTTGATGCGGGACTTATCTATAAAGGATATCATTCAGATGCAGCAAGAACACATATGGTAGGAGAGGTCAGCAATGAGGCTAAACGTCTTATCGAAGTGACTAAACAGAGCTTTTTCGAAGGTATCAAATTTGCAAAAGAAGGATGCCATCTGCATGAAATATCAGCAGCTATCGGTGAATATGCGGAAAGCTTCGGATATGGAGTTGTCAGAGATTTGGTAGGACATGGAATTGGAACGCATTTGCATGAAGATCCACAGATACCTAATTTTAAACAACGTAACAGAGGAATAAGACTCCAGGCAGGAATGACACTGGCAATTGAGCCTATGATAAGTGCAGGAACTTATGAAGTTGAATGGTTAGATGATGACTGGACTGTGGTAACTAAAGACAGATCGCTCGCAGCACATTATGAAAACACCATATTGATTACAAAGGGTGAACCGGAAATTTTAACCTTGCGAAATTCATAGATAAAATTAAGTGACAAAACGTGGTTAATGCGTTAAAATCAGAAAGGCTGGTTATTTGATGGCGACATGTAAAATAGGAGAATTTGCAAAATCAAAAGCAGGACATGATAAAGAAGAAATATTTATCATAATTAATAAAGAAGAGGAATATGTTTATTTAGTTGATGGTAAGTCAAGAATATTAGATAAGCCTAAGAAGAAGAAAATAAAACATATCCAGGTCATCAATCAGATTGATGAAGAACTGCAGCGAAAATTAGAAACAAATCTTATCCTACGTGATGAAGATATAAAGAGAGCTATCAAAAGCTATAAGCAGAAAATAGGAGGTCGTTAGAAATGTCTAAAGCTGATGTAATTGAAATCGAAGGAACTGTATTAGAAAAATTACCAAATGCAATGTTTCAGGTTGAACTTGAAAATGGTCATAAGGTATTAGCTCATATTAGTGGAAAGTTAAGAATGAATTTTATTCGTATACTTCCAGGTGACAAGGTAACTATTGAATTATCTCCATATGATTTGTCAAAGGGCAGAATAGTCTGGAGAGATAAATAAAAATATAGTTAAAAAATTGCTTGATTATTGCCAAAACATATGTTATAGTAATAGTCGGACTTTTTTTGAAAGGAGGATTTACTGTGAAAGTAAGATCATCAGTTAAACCAATTTGTGAAAAATGCAAAGTAATTAAAAGAAAAGGAAGCATCAGAGTAATCTGTGAAAATCCAAAGCACAAACAGAGACAAGGCTAATTAAGGCTTGACAGTTTGTGATGCATATCAAATTGATATGTAATTTTGTTATGCGGCTGCAGTAGTGAAACACTAGGCTTAGTTGTATCATTACTTAAAATATAAAATTTAAACAAGAAATAAGAAATAAACCTGCGTACAACATTTCAGACGTTATTTATAACGGGCTACGTATGGTGAGATACTTATTAAGATTTTAATGATGGAGGTGTAATACACATGGCTCGTATTTCAGGTGTTGACTTACCAAGAGAAAAACGTGTAGAAATCGGATTAACTTATATCTACGGTATTGGTAGAGTAAGTTCTAATCGTATTCTTGCAGAGGCTAATGTTGATCCTAACACTCGTGTTAGAGATTTAACTGACGATGAAGTTAAGAGAATTAGTGAAGTTATTGACGCTAGTCAGACTGTTGAAGGTGATTTAAGAAGAGAAATCGCTATGAACATCAAGAGATTACAGGAAATCGGATGTTATAGAGGAAAACGTCACAGACAGGGACTTCCAGTTCGTGGTCAGAAGACAAAGACAAATGCAAGAACAAGAAAAGGTCCAAAGCGTACTGTTGCAAATAAGAAGAAATAATCATTCTTAAATATGTACGAATATAGAACAGTTGTAATGAGAAGAAAAGCTTCTTATTGAAAGTATTGTTCGATGAAACAATAGCAACAAGGAATTATATTGTATTCCGATAAAAATTATAGAAAGAACCCATAAGGGAGGTTAGTTTAAAATGGCTAAAGTTACAAAAAAAGTGACAAAAAAGCGTGTAAAGAAAAACGTTGAACGCGGACAAGCGCACATTCAATCATCTTTTAATAATACAATCGTAACATTAACAGATAATGAAGGAAATGCTCTTTCATGGGCAAGTGCAGGTGGTCTAGGATTTAGAGGTTCAAAGAAATCTACTCCTTATGCAGCTCAGATGGCAGCGGAAACTGCTACAAAGGCAGCTTTGGTACATGGCTTAAAATCAGTAGATGTTATGGTTAAGGGTCCGGGATCAGGACGTGAAGCAGCAATTCGTGCTCTTCAGGCATGTGGTCTTGAAGTTACTAGTATTAAGGACGTTACTCCAGTTCCTCATAATGGATGCCGCCCACCAAAACGTAGAAGAGTCTAATAGGAGGTGCAAATAGATGGCAGTAAATAGAGTTCCTGTTCTTAAGAGATGTAGATCACTTGGATTAGATCCAGTATATTTAGGAATAGATAAAAAATCAAAAAGACAGTTAAATAGAGCAAACAAGAAGATGAGTGAGTATGGTCTTCAGTTAAGAGAGAAACAGAAAGCAAAATTCATCTATGGTGTATTAGAGAAACCATTTAGAAATTACTATGCGAAAGCACAGAAGATGAACGGCATGACAGGTGAAAATCTTATGATTTTACTTGAGCTTAGACTTGATAATGTGTTATTCCGTATGGGATATGCTAGAACTAGAAAAGAAGCAAGACAGATTGTTGACCATAAACATGTATTAGTTAATGGTAAACAGGTTAATATTCCTTCATATTTAGTAAAAGCTGGCGATACAATCGAAATTAAAGAGAAACATAAAGCTTCTCAGAGATATAAAGATATTCTTGAGGTAACTGACGGAAGATTAGTTCCAGAATGGTTAGAAGCAGATCATGAGAATCTTAGCGGTGTTGTTAAAGAAATACCTACAAGAGAAATCATAGATGTACCAGTTGACGAAATGCTTATCGTCGAATTATATTCGAAATAGGCTTAGGCAATTCCTAAAACAGAAAAAGGAGGGGCTTTTTAGTGTTCGATTTTCAAATACCTAACGTTGAGATAGCAGAAATCTCAGAAGATAATAAATATGGTAAATTTGTTGTAGAACCTCTTGAAAGAGGTTACGGCACAACTCTTGGTAATTCATTAAGAAGAATTATGCTTTCTTCATTACCAGGAGCAGCTGTTAGTCAGGTTAAATTTGACGGTGTTTTGCATGAATTCAGTTCAATCCCTGGTGTTAAGGAAGATGTTACAGAGATTATCATGAACATCAAGAGTCTTGCTATCAAGAGCAATAGCGAAAGCGATGCTCCTGTAGTTGGATATATTGAAAAAGTTGGTGATGGCGTTGTAACAGCAGCAGATATTCAGGTAGATTCTGATATCGAGATTCTTAACAAAGATTTAGTTATAGCTACATTAAGTGGTGGAAAAGATAGCAGATTCTATGCAGAATTAACTATTACTAAAGGCAGAGGATATGTAAGTGCTGATAAGAATAAAAATGACGAATTACCAATTGGTGTAATTGCAATCGATTCTATCTACACACCAGTAGAAAGAGTAAATATGCAGATTCAGAATACACGTGTTGGGCAGATTACTGATTTTGACAAACTTACATTAGATGTATATACAAACGGAACACTTGCTCCAGACGAAGCAGTTAGTTTGGCAGCTAAGGTTTTAAGTGAACACTTAAATTACTTTATTAACCTTTCAGACAAAGCTAAGAATGTTGACATTATGGCTGAGCCTGTTGTTAATGAGAAAGTTAAAGTGTTAGAAATGAACATTGATGAATTAGAGTTATCAGTTCGTTCATACAATTGTTTGAAGAGAGCTGGTATTAACACAGTTCAGGAATTAACTAACAAGACAGCAGATGATATGATGAAAGTTAGAAATCTTGGACGTAAGTCACTTGATGAGGTGTATGCTAAATTGAAAGAATTAGGTTTACATTTAAAAGATAGTGACAACTAGAGAATGTTCCTAAGTAAAGGAGGTAAGATTAGAAATGGCAGGATATAGAAAACTTGGAAGAACTTCAGCACAGAGAAAAGCTATGCTTAGAAGTCTTGCAACAGCTTTAATCGAAAATGGAAAGATTGAAACAACTGAAACAAGAGCTAAAGAAGTTCGTAAAGTAGTTGAAAGTTTAATCGCCATGGCAGTTAAAGAAAAAGATAACTACGAAGAAGTTACAGTTAAAGCTAAAGTATATGTTAAAGATAAAGATGGCAAGAGAGTAAAGGAAGTTGTTGATGGAAAGAAAGTTGACAAAGTAGATTTTGTTGACAAGACAATCAAAAAAGACAATCCTTCAAGACTCCATGCTAGAAGAAAAATGCAGAAGGTTCTTTACGCAGTTAAAGAAGTTCCTACAGATGCAGCTGGAAAGAAGAAGAATACAAAAACTGTTGATTTAACACAGAAGTTATTTGACGAAATTGCACCAAAATATGCTGATAGAAATGGTGGATACACAAGAATCATCAAAATCGGACAGCGTAAAGGTGATGCAGCAATGCAGGTTGTACTTGAATTAGTATAATAAATGATATATATATGTAGAGGAAGGAAAGAACACTTTTCTTCCTCTATTTTAAATTTACAATACTTTTTATATTTATAATAAAGATTTTACTCTAGAGGTGTCTATGAGCATAATTAAAGCTAGAAATGTTAAATACAAAGTTAGAATTAAAAATGAAAACAATGAAGTTATCGAAGAAAAGAAGATTCTTGATGACCTTAATATAGAAGTTGAGCCGGGTGACTTTATAGCGATATTAGGGCATAACGGTTCGGGAAAGTCTACATTTGCAAAGCATCTGAATGCACTATTATTACCAGATGAGGGTAACATTTATATAGACGGAGATGATACGAAAAGCGTTGAAGAATTATGGAAGATTCGTGAAAAATGTGGAATGGTATTCCAAAATCCTGACAATCAGATAGTAGGTGTGACTGTTGAAGAAGATGTTGGCTTCGGCCCTGAAAATCTGGGTGTTAAAACCGAGAAAATCTGGGACAGAATAAAAGATTCACTTACAAAAGTCGATATGTATAAATACAGAAAGAAATCGCCAAATCATTTATCAGGAGGGCAAAAACAGCGAGTTGCAATAGCTTCATCATTAGCAATGAAGCCTAAATGTATCGTATTAGATGAGCCGACTGCTATGTTAGATCCACAAGGCAGAAAAGAAGTTATGGATATAATAAAAAGTCTGAATGAAAATGAGAATATAACTGTAATTCTTATAACCCATCATATGAACGAAGCGATTATGGCTAAAAAAGTTGTGGTAATAGATGATGGTAAAATTGCATTGCAGGGAACACCTAGAGAAGTCTTTAGCAATGTAGAACAGATTAAGAAATTGAAATTAGATATGCCACAGATTATGGAATTGTCATACGAATTATATAAATGCGGTAAATTCGGCAGGTACGATATTCTTACGATTGATGAATTTGTAAAAGAGATAGAAAAAATAAGTAATAACCAAAATGATAAAGATATAGCAGATAAAGAAGATGCAAAAGATAAAGAAGATGCAAAAGATACAGAAGATACAAAAGATACAGAAGATACAGAAGATACCAGAAATAAAAGCATAGAACCAATTCTAAGTCTTAAGAATGTATGCCTAAAATACGAAGAAAATACTTCTATGGAGGTTAAGGCATTAGATGACATTTCCTTAGACATATATAATGATGAATTTATAGGAATCATAGGTCATACGGGTTCAGGTAAATCAAGTCTTGTACAGGTTATGAATGGACTAATCAAGGCAAATGGTGGAGAGGTAACATATAAAGGTGAAAATATTCAGGACAAGTCTTTTGACAAAAAGAGGTTGCATCTTGATGTCGGATTAGTGTTTCAGTATCCTGAGAGCCAGCTTTTTGAAGAAACTGTGCTTAAAGACGTTATGTTTGGTCCGCTTAACAAAGGAATGAGTGAAGAAGAAGCTAAAAAGGCTGCTAAAGATGCGCTTGAAATGCTTGGTATAGGCGAAAATTACTATAATGATTCGCCATTTGAATTGTCAGGTGGTGAGAAAAGAAGAATCGCCATCGCAGGCGTACTTGCAATGAATCCTGAAATAATTATTCTGGATGAACCAACAGCTGGATTAGATCCGATGTCTAGAAATAATCTCTTAAATTCGTTGAAACGCTTACAGACAGACAAGGCAAAGACGATAATAATTGTATCTCACAATATGGAGGATATGGCAAATTACGTTGAACGTCTTATAGTTATGAATGACGGCAGAGTTGTATTTGATGATATTAAGAAAAATGTTTTCAAATATGTTGGGCAGCTTGAGCAAATCGGTCTCGATGTTCCGGAAGTTACAAAAGCTATGAATGTGCTTAAAGAAAGAAACTATAATGTAAGTGGAAATGCATTGACGGTAAAAGAGGCATTAGATGAAATGAAAGGAATAATATAATGCTTAGAGATATTACAATTGGACAATATTATCAGACGGACTCTAAGATTCATAAGTTAGATCCGAGGACTAAATTATTTGCAACATTTGCATTTATATTAATGCTTTTTATATGTGGAAATCCTTTAACTTACGGTATTTGTGCCTTGATTCTTGTAGGTGTGATTATTATATCAAAGATTCCGTTTGGCTTTATATTCAGAGGACTTCGAAGTATATTTGTAATTTTATTCATTAGTGTATTTTTTAATGTGTTTTTTACACCGGGAAGAGTCATTTTCGAATTAGGTTTCATAAAGATGACGTATGAGGGCCTGGTCAAAGCGGCATTAATGGGTATGCGTTTTGTATTACTGATTATTGGCTCATCACTTTTGACACTTACTACTACACCGAATAATCTGACAGATGGTTTAGAGAAGTCGTTAGGTTTTATGAATATCATCAGAATTCCAGTACATGAAATAGCTATGATGATGTCGATTGCACTACGATTTATTCCTGTTTTGATGGAGGAAACCGATAAGATTATTAAAGCACAGACAGCAAGAGGTGCAGAGTTTGATAATGGAAATATAATTAAAAGAGCAAAATCAATGATTCCTATATTAGTTCCGTTATTCATATCTGCATTTAGAAGAGCAAATGATTTAGCGACAGCAATGGATGCAAGATGTTACAGAGGTGGTAAAGGAAGAACCAAAATGAAGCCGCTTAAATATAAAAGATGTGATTTTATAGCATATTTATGTATTTTTGCATTTGTTGGAGGAATGGTTGCGATTAAGATATTAATTACTAGTATGTGAAATGAGGAAGAAAAATGAGTTCAGGTGATTGTAATTCATGCAGTTTCTATGTGTATGATGAAGATTATGAAGATTATATGTGTCAGGTAAATATGGACGAAGATGATGTTGTACGACTTATGAGTGATGAAAGTTACGACTGTCCATATTATCAGTTAGATGATGAATATAGAATTGTAAGAAAGCAGATGTAAATATCAGATATAATATGTGTTTATCTTATAAGCAGCATTTGTTATGAATAATAAGATGTGATAATTTATATTTGGAAATGAGGTTGAATATGGTAGAAGAACCAATAAAAAGGCGTGTTAAACTGATTATAAGCTATGATGGAACTAATTATTGTGGCTGGCAGGTTCAGATTAATGGAATAACCGTTGAGGAAGTAATCAATCGTGAATTGAGCAGAATGTTAGGTGAAGATATAGCGGTTATTGGTGCAAGCCGGACTGATTCAGGAGTTCATGCATTAGGAAATGTTGCGGTATTTGATACATTTTCAAAGATTCCGCCCGAGAAAATGTGCTTTGCACTTAACCAACGACTGCCGGACGATATAAGAATACAGGATTCCTGCGAGGTTCCATTGGATTTTCACCCAAGATATTGCGATAGTACAAAGACATATGAATATAAAATTCTGAATAGAAGATTTGATAATCCGGTTATGAGATTGTATACACATTTTGTATATATGCCATTGGATTATGAAAAAATGCAGGAGGCAGCAAAATATTTAGTCGGAGAGCACGATTTCAAAAGCTTCTGTTCTGCAAGAACACAGGTAACGGATACGGTAAGAACGATTTATTCATTAGATGTATCAAAGGAAGATGACATTATTAAAATCAGAATTTCCGGAAATGGCTTCTTATATAATATGGTGCGGATAATTGTCGGAACTCTCATAAAGGTAGGACTTAAAGTATATCCGCCTGAGTATGTCAAAGAAATCTTAGAGGCTTGTGACAGAAATGTGGCAGGACCAAAAGCTCCGGCTAAGGGTTTAACTTTGATAGGAATTGTGTATAACTAATTAAATTTGCAATAGCAATGTGGAAAAAGTTGGTTACAAGGGCAATCTTTATCAAAATATGGTTGACACAAAAACGGCATTGTTATATAATAATTAACTGTGACAGTACGTGAAATCTATTAGTCTGTCCAAAATAAGCAGGTAAATACTTGAGCCAAAGCCCCGGTAATAGTATTTATATATAAAAAATATTTTATTATCATAGGAGGTAAACCAATGAAGAGTTACATGGCTAGTCCAGCAACAATTGAAAGAAAATGGTACGTAGTTGATGCTACAGGATATACATTAGGACGTTTATCATCAGAAATCGCAAAAGTTTTAAGAGGTAAGAACAAACCAACATATACACCACATATCGACACAGGTGATTATGTAATCGTTATAAATGCAGAGCATATTAAGGTAACTGGTAAGAAGTTAGATCAGAAAATCTACTACAATCATTCAGATTACGTAGGTGGAATGAAAGAGACAACTCTTAAAGAAATGTTAGCAAAGAAACCTGAAAGAGTTATCGAGTTAGCAGTTAAGGGAATGCTTCCAAAAGGACCTTTAGGAAGAGAAATGATTACAAAACTTCATGTATACGCTGGTGCAGAGCATGATCACGCAGCTCAGAAACCAGAAGTATTAACATTTTAGTTAGAACCTGAAAGGAGGATATTACAGTGGCTAAAACAGAAAAATTATACGGAACAGGTAGAAGAAAAAAGAGTATCGCTAGAGTATATTTAGTACCAGGTAAAGGCGACATTACAATAAATAAAAGATCATTAGACGAATATTTCGGTCTTGAAACATTAAAGGTTATCGTTAAACAGCCTTTAGTTGCAACAAATACAACAGACAAATATGACGTTATCGTTAACGTACATGGTGGTGGATACACAGGACAGGCTGGAGCAATCAGACATGGTATTTCAAGAGCATTATTACATGTTGATGCTGAATTCCGTCCAGTTCTTAAAAAAGCAGGTTTCTTAACAAGAGATCCAAGAATGAAAGAAAGAAAGAAGTATGGTTTAAAAGCAGCTCGTCGTGCTCCACAGTTCTCAAAGAGATAATAAGAAGAAAATTGATATTTCAAAAAGCCCCGAATTTTCGGGGCTTTCTTTATGTCAAAAATTAAAAAATAAGCATTTTTTTGAATAGTAGCCACATTGTAGACACACAGTAGCCACACCAAAAAAATAAAATCAATTTTCTAATATATAACAATATAAAAAAGTCATATTATTAATAAGCAAAAACAATAAAACTTTTATTTTTTCAAATGTATGTATTTGATAGTTCCCAATCTATCACTTACATACTTTTTTTCATATTCAAAATTATTATTATGTTGTGTCAATAATTGTTCAGTTAAATCATTATCTGTTTCAAATTAGAAAGATATAATAAAAAGCAGACACGACAAGACCGGAAAATCGAAGATTATTTTGAACATGTTGCAGGTAAGGAACAGGATATGGCAGTTGAAATAATCATTCAGATAGGCGACAGGGAGTTCTGGAGGCAATTTGATGATATGAAATTATCATATCAGATAATATTGGACGAGCTTAGAAAGCGATTATCACAGTTTGTAGTTGCAAATGCTGTGGTTCATCTTGATGAGGATAGTCCACATATGCACATAGTTGGAGTTACTGTGGCAAGTGGATATAAGAAAGGTCTTAGCAAGCAGGTGTCAAAACGGAAGGTATTCACTAAAGATGTGTTATCACGAGTGCTGCAGGATGAACTTCGAGAGGTGGCAAATAAAGAAGTCGAGGACTGGTTTGGGGAACAGATAAAAGAAAAGTCGAAAGGTCGAAATCACGATTTATCAGTTGCGGAGTATAAGGTGGCTCAGGAGACAAAGCATTTGACACAATTACAAGAGCAGGTGGAGGAATCGGATAGGGCAGTTAATGCAAATAAAGCCGTTGAAAAAGAATATACGGATAAAAAAGAAAAACTGGAGTCTGATATTTCATATCTGGAAAGTATGCAGCGGATTACTAAGTCACTATCAGAAATGGATAGTAGAGAATCAAAACATATATCAAAGGAACTCGATGAAAAGAGGTCAGAACTTCAATTGGTAAATCAAGAGCTGGCAAGTGCTATTGAAAAAGCAGAAGATGCGGCGAAATTACTTGATAGAATCAAGAAATTTGTATCGTCTTTCAGATTATTTGCACCCACAATAGAAGAATATGCTAATCAGGTCGAAGCAGATAAGACAATAGAGGCAAGAAATTCATTCAGTGGAATATTAAATGAGCTGGCAAGCGACTTGAGGCATTTAAAGAACTGATAAAAGAAGGCTTGTGCTGGTTTCCAAGACTCATGAGATGGAAAACTTCTAAAGGAGAAGTAGCTCCTGTATTCTTAGAGAAAAGCGATGGCTATTCATATTTGTTGTATGGATATATGAATGTGGAGACTAAGGAATATTACTCTAAAGAGAGTATTCAATGGGAGATTACAGCAGGTAATCGTACTGGTACCGTTGAACAGATGGACGCTAATGTTGAGGCAATGGCAAGAGATTTGCAGGAAATATTGAGGATAGGAGCGAAGCAGAAGAGATTGTGGGAGGGGTATGAGAAAATTAGATAGAAACTAATGGATACCCCAATTATTATGTGTTATAATTTTCTTATAAATTTGGTCTTTAATATAGTAATTTAATTAAATTAATCATATGGCAGTTTTTAACCGATAATGAGAACATGACAGATGTGAAATTGCACGATAATATTTTGATATAAAAATTTGTTACGGTATATTTTATTCAATAATTTTGAAGTAAAAAAAGGAGAATATTATGGATAAAAAATTAAAAGATGATATAGTTGAGATATTGGATATTGCGAGTAATATTGATAGTGAAAACATTGATTTTGGAAATGCTATATGTAATATGATAAAAATGGAAATCCTGAGATTTCTCTTCTATTTATCGTCATTCAAAGAATTTGATGACAAACATATCAAATTTATACAAGATTATCTTGACATTGAAATGACAGAGCAAATTAAAAATAAGATTTATTGTTTTGATAAAAAGGAAATGGAAGAGACAGTACCTAATGGTTTATTGTGTCTTATTAATATGGGTAGAGAAAATTCTACTCGGATAGATATTGGCAATAAGTATTGCCAAATATATCATAGATTAGGTGTACTTTATGCCAATGAATTTGATGGTAATGAATCTTTAAATAAGACAAATGATTTTGTTGAGAAATTAAGAAAGTATGTTGGAAATGTTATAGTATCTTTCGATGCGTTACCAGACGAGAAGAATATAGAAACTGAATCTGAAATAAGAGGATTACAGAAAAAAGCTACATGGCTAAAGTGTCCTAATTGTGGGAAATTTATAATGAATAATGGCTATTACTGTCAAGAATGTTTGGAAGATTTTGATGAAATGATATTTAATGATGATAACTATGTGGATACTTCTGGAATACCTAAATATGTTGATATTTATACATTAGATGAAAGTATGTATTCTAAATATTACTACACATCGGAAAAAGCAGGCGTTGTACTTGGTTATAGTTCTTCAACAGGCGAAGAGTATATTGAAGATACATTTGAAGTTATAGATGATGATATCATTACTCAGGATAAAATATGGGGTGATACATATGTTAAATTTGGAGATTATTTATACAAAAAAAATACATTGTATTTAGGAAATATTCCAGAAGGTCAATATTTTGAAGCATATTGTAGTTTTAATGGTAATGTAAGACCGATTTGGTTTTTAATAGACGGAAGTGTGAAAATATTTAGTGGAGAAGAAACGGATGATGTAGTTGATTTTGAAGGCAGGTATATTCGTAACGAGGAATTATTGCGAGTCGATATGGTGAATAAACAAAATGGTCAAAAGCTAACAAGGATGTATATTGTTGTTAATGGTAGATTATGTAGCGATGCATATGCAAATGAGAAGGGGATAAAAAAAATAAATGCTTTAAAGGAAAAGAATATATCATTATTAATGAATAGTTCAGGCATTGCTACGATTACATCAAAAGAATTCTTTGAGAATTATCCATGTCCTTATTGCAATGCTAGAAGATGTTTTAATAACACAGGATGGGAACATAAAGCATTTGGAAGCATTTTGGTTTATGGAAGATGCAGCAAATGTAATAATTTATTTACAGAATGCGGAAAGCCAGAAGAAATAAAAAAAATAGCATATAATGGAAGTGAAGAAAATATATGTTATCATTCGACAGCGGGGGCAGTTAGATATTTGGATTCTCCGTGTCCTTATTGTGGTTCATATCAAGTAAGGTATGCAAAATGGAGAGATAAACAACTGTCAACAGCTTTTTGGGGATTTTTTTCTACAAAATTACATTGTCACTATAAATGTGAAAAATGTGGAAAAATGTGGGAGTAATGAAATAAATTTTTAGGGAGTTAGAGAATTTAGTGATTATAGTAAAATAAATATGATTGGAAAAGTTTATTATGAACGATATATATATAAATGAAGATGACTCTAGAAATCGAGAACAAATGTCAGAGATAAAAAAATATCAAGGTACAAAAATAATAAGAGTATATAGGGATAGAATAGAAATTGGAGAACAATCCCCATATGAATGGACATTATTTAAGACACATGGATTTAGTGGACGTGAAGGTGTAATTGTAAGTGCTGCAGAAATAGAATATGGAAAAGCTTTATTAAATAGTGTACTTTTGATGCTATCTGATAGAGAGGTTGAAGTAATAAAAAAACGAAGTGGATTGGAAAATGGAAGAAAAATATCTAGAGAAGAAATAGCAAAATTGTATGGTACAAATGAAAGAAGGATTCAACAAATAGAAGCAAAATCTTTGAGAAAGCTAAGACATCCGGATAGGTCACAAATTCTTTTGGGAAAAACAGAGAGTGCATTTAGGTGTGTTAATAATAGCGAATATTTAGAAAGACTTAAGAAAAATTTATTGAATGAGGTGATTAAGCTATTAAGTAAAAATGAAAAAGAATTTGTATATTTTGATAAAATTTGTAGTAGATATAATATAAAAATAAACCAACCTTTAAAGCAAATTGATTTAGATAAATTGGGATTATCTGTAAGGGCATGTATATGTTTAAAACGAGCAGGAATAACGAAATCAGATCAGCTATTGAATCTTCCAGATAGTGATTTGAAGAAAATTAGAAATCTAGGTAAAAAAACGTATGAGGAAATAAAAGAATGCATAAAAGGAATTGATAATAATTGTGCCACAGATGTAAAATCAGAAGTATTTTGTAAAGATGACAGTAGAACGATTATTCTTATGTTAAATAATCAAAAGATAATTTATAAGTGTATGGGGGTAACAGATGAACAGATAGCAAATTCTGTACTTACTACAATATTTAATTTAAAAAAATCAAAAAAAATAATAGAAATGCAAATGTCGCCTAAAATAATAGAGTTTTTGACAATGAAGGGATATTTGTTTTGGGATGATGTATATACTGATAGATTTTCTTTATTAGAACAACTTAGAATATGTCAAATTAATGAGTGTGTAATTGAATTACAAGAATTGTGTAGATTACAAATAAAACGAAAAGAAAAGGTACTGGTTTATCCTGGACGGGAAAGTATTCGTAACTTTATTATACATAATAATTATAAAAAACCAGAGGATATAATTAATAATATTAAAAACACAGATAATGATGAGATAATTGAATTTATAGAACAATTGAAAGAGTTGATTATATTTGATAATTAGGGTGATTTTGTGATTGGGCAGACTTTTTTATTAGAGATATTTCGTACAGAGTGTGGGTAATAAAATTTTAACTCTCCGTATGAAAAGGAATGTCTAGTAATAGTCAATATTTGCATCAATCCTCATCCATAGCATCAGCCCAAGCCTGCAGCTCACAATCAAGAGCAAGTGCAGCATACATAAGTGGATTATCAATTGCAAGGTTATCAATAAGCCTTTGAGAGTTAGGTGTAGTATGGAGATTCTTTTCAGCTTCAGCACAGGATAAGAATAGAAGTGTATTATCAGCAAAAGCAATATCAATTCCGTTCTTGTATTGGTTATAGTAAGCAAAATGTATTTTCATAGTATTAGTCCTTTCTTTGTTAAAGTAATGAGTAGTTCTGAGAATGTGTGGGTAGTCCACCGCATACAACACATATGCAACACCGTAACCCCAAAATCCCTTATTTCAGGGTTTTTCAAGATATCAAAACGTTAACAAAGAGATAATAAGGGAAGAACTCATGATTCAACTTACCTATCGGTTCTACATACCCTTGCAATCCACCATCTCTACTAACCAATTGGGCATACAACCAAGGTTCTTCCTTGCAAGCCTTATAAGATATGCAATATCAGAAGGCGCATTTAGATGAACGGAAGCATTGCATTTTTGACAATCAAAAGAAACATGAATTTTTGGGTCAATGCTGGCCTCGACACTGCCTGTTTCATGGATATACATTGCAAAGATTACCTTAAACATAAGTAGATTCTTTCGGGTAAAAAAGTGTTTATTTGGTGTTTAAAACTTAAGAGATGCTACCCTATTGTCTCAAAAAAAGTGTTGAAAATTTATCTTGATTTATAGAATAAACTAAAAATTGGTTATTATCATATACTTCATATTTATTGACAATATTAAAACCAGTATTTTGTAAAGCTGTGTCTAGTGAAGTGGTTTGTTCGATAGGAAATTTAGGAAAGATATGATATCATTAAAATTGAAGGATTTACTAAAATATATGAATGCCAAGAATACACAATATTATTCAGTCCTTCAAAAACAGATATTTATCAAAATGGGTAAACCAGCCCTGTGAAATTCGTTGGGTTCATTTGGAACTTTCAATGTGTTAATAACTGTGATTACAATTGTACATTTGGATTTTTTAAAATTTTCTAGTGCTTTGTAGAAGTCTTTCTTGTAAGGACGTCTACAGCATAGTTTGCGACGTATTATAGTGGGCTATGGCATAATAAGAAATAGTCCAGCGGTGTTATGTCAAGAGATCAATGATATAAAAATCATGTATTTTTGTATATATCTCATGAAGACAAAAAACACCC
>NZ_JAOQJN010000006.1:0-1325 GCF_025567085.1 Bovifimicola ammoniilytica
TTTTAAAATAAAAAGCATAAAAGGTGTAAAGGAGGGCAGAAGATATTAATACAAAAGAAAAGGAAAATAAATATTATAGGAGGAAAAGAATGAAAAAGATAAAAAAAAGTATGTTACTATTGATAGTATTTGTAACAGTAATTATAAGTTCTACAAGTTGTAAGAAAAAAGTATATATAGATGTAGACAAGTGTGCAGAAGTGGCACTGGAATATATGAAAACTAAATATAATGAAGATTTTGAAGTTGCATATAAGTATGAAGTCAGAAGAGTTTTTGGAAGTGCAGGATATGTAGAAGTAGATGTAAGAATTAAAGGAAAAGAAAAAGAATATCGTGTGATAGTATATCCAGATGAAAAAGAAGAAAATGATAAAACCTATGCTTCATATAAAGTAATATCAGACGAATATATGTGTAATCTGGTAAAAGATAAGATAAAAGTTGAGTTAGATAATGTAGTTAAGGAGGTGGGAATGAATAGATTTATTAGTGGAGTATATGTAAGAGAGAGAAACAAAGAAAAAATAGAGGGCTTTTTTGGATTTTCTAGTGCTTTTTATATTGAAAATGAAAATGACACACTTGATGGATTGTTAAGAAATGAAAATGTATATATAACATATAGAATTGAAGTTCCGGAAAGTGAATTCAGTAAAGATTATGAGAAGAGTATTATAGAAATATTAAAGCCTAAAATATCAGATGATATTATATCAATTTCTATAGAATCATATCCAGAAGAAACATATTTAGAAAGAGAAAAAATATATAAAGAAAAAGGATATGAAGAAATCGGTGGCTTGATTGGAACAGATAAAATAGATTTTTTTATAGAGGAGGAAACAAATGAGTCTAAGTAATGAACAGTTATTAAATTTGTCAGCATTAGCATATTATAATATTGATAATATAAATACAGGTAGTAAAAATGTTAAGGAAATTATAAAAGAAATAAAAGATGATGAAATGATAACATGTTTTGATGGAGTAGCGGGATATACAGATAAGGAACTTGGAATGGACAAAATTATATCATTTATAGAAAATGATAGTGAATTAATGAAATTACAAATAGTGTATCCTAGTGGCAAGGATAATACTACATCATCAGTATGTTTTGTAAATACAGAAACGTCAGAAGTTTATGTTGTATATTGCGGCAATTATATTGATAGTCTCTATATAGTAAGAGATGATGATGGGAAACAGATAAATATAAGTGAATGGACAGAAAATGTTAAAGGTTCATGTGTATCAGATACGGAGTCGCCAAAAAGAGAATTAAAATTTTATGAAGATGCTATTAATGCGGCAAGAAAAGA